>NZ_ALIY01000121.1:0-16010 GCF_000283035.1 Actinomyces sp. ICM58 | reverse complement strand
GAAGGTCTGCGCCGCCACATCGGGCGCCCACCCTGACCCCGCCACCGACCCCGTCGCCACCGCCCTCGCCGGCGCCGCCGACAGGGCCTCCATCGCCTACGAGTCCGCGTCCGGCGAGGGAGCTCCTGCCTCGCTCGTGGCCTCCGGCTGCACGCTGATCGTGGGCACGGACTCGACCATGGCCTCGTCCATCTCCGAGGCGGCGCGCGCCAACTCCACGGTGCGATTCGCGCTCGTGGGCGCCTCCTTCACGGACGCGAAGGGCGCGCGCGTCTCCCTCAAGAACGGGTCCACCGTCGACGTTGACGCCTCCCAGGCCGCCTACCTGGCCGGATACGCCTCCGCTGGCATGACGACGACGGGCACGCTCGCCGTCATCGGCGGCACCGCCGACAACGTGACGAGCTCGCAGATGGACGCCTTCGCGCAGGGCGTCGACTCCTACAACCTCGCTAATGGGACGTCGATCAGCGTGCTCGGGTGGAATAACGTCACCAACCAGGGCACCTTCGCGGACAGCGCCGAGCAGGTGCAGTCCCTCGCCGCCGACTTCATCTCCCAGGGCGCGGACATCATCGTGCCCCTCGCGGGCGAGAACAACGTCGGGGCCGCTCGAGCTGTTACCGCGGCCGCCAACCCGTTGGTGCGCCTCGTCTGGTCGGGCCTGACGAAGGCAGACCTCAAGGGGCTCACCCGCGACGAGGCCGAGTCCACCGACGAGGTCATGTCCGGCCAGTCCGGCGCCCAGTCGGATGCGCCGGCCGCCCAGCAGGTCGACACCCAGTCCTTCGCGGACGCGTTCAGCTACATTCAGATCGCCGACGACGTGCGCGCCGGAATCGGGGCGCCCGTCCTGACCGGCATCGTCGTCGATTACTCTGCGGCGATGGACACCCTCATCGCCGAGGCCACCGCGGGCTCCCCGGCCTCGACCGTGCCCGTGTCGCTCGCGTCCGGCGGCGTGATCCTCACCGGCTTCGGGGCCTACACGCCGATGCTGTCCTCCGAGCTCAAGCTGGGCCTGTCCGACATGGCTGGGCAGATCGAGACCGGCGGCTTGGTGATCTCCACGCCCTTCGACGTGTGACCGTTGCTGGCAACGCCTGTCGTGCCCCGGGAAGCTCCGTTCGTGAACGCGAACTGCTCCCCGGGGCACGTTCGTTTCCGGTGGTCTCTTAGCGGGCGGTTAGCGCCGCCAGGGCCGCTCCCGCGCTGATCGCGTCCGCGTCCATCACGAAGGCGGGATCGACGCAGTACATGCCCGTGCCCGAGGGAATTGCGGGGTTCGTTGAGGCGGCATCGGCCAAGACTGCGCGCACCTGCTCTGCGGGCAGTGAAGTGACGAGCGTGCGCCCGTCGGTGGGAACGCGCAGGCTGAGACCCGCCTCGGCCTCGACGACCGGGATACCCACGCGCTCCAGGACAGAGGCCAAGAGCCCCGAGGCCTCGTCCACGTGCACTCCGGCGGGAGCGCTCGATCCCTGCGCCAGCGACGCGATCCGCGAGGCCGCGCGGTCCACGTAGGCGTCGATCATGCCGTCGCCCACCCACTCCCACCCGCCGTCGGCGCGGGTGATGGCGGCCACGTCGGCGAAGGCCGCCACGGCCTCGTCGATGCGGGCGAGATCCGTCTCGCTGGCCGGTGCCCCCTCGCGCGAACGATCGACGGCCCGGCCCCCCAGGTAGATGAGCGCCTCGCCGTCGGCTGTCACGTACACGGCGCCGTCGGCCATCACCATGCGCACTGAGAAGGCGGTGACCGGGGCGGGCAGAGCGCGCGGCATGAGCAGCGCGTGGCCTCCGTTCCCCTCGACGATCGAGGCGCCCTCGCGCGCCAGCGCCGCGCCGTCCTCGGACTCGTAGCCGATGATGAGGCGGAAACGACCGCCCGCGGAAGCGGAGAGGACAGAAGCAATACCAGCGAACAGCGACGGGTCAGCACAGCGTGTCATGTGCTGAGGGTAACACCGCCCGTCCGGTCGCGGAAATCCGAGCGAAACGACGAGGCCGTGGCCCCCGCGAGTGAGCGTGCGGCGGGACGCAGATGGGGGAGGGCGCCGCTATCCTGGAGGCAGCGATAAAGGAGGACACATGCAGCTGACGGATCTGACGGATGCGCTTTCGCTGACACGCCAGATGATCGACATTCCCTCGGTGTCGGGGCAGGAAGGCCCGCTGGCGGACGCCGTCGAGGCCGCGGCGCGCTCCGCCGGATTCGGAACCGTGCCCGCCCTGGAGATCCTGCGCGACGGCGACGCCGTGTGCGCGCGCACCCGCCTGGGCCTGCCCCAGCGCGTCGTCCTCGCGGGGCACCTGGACACCGTCCCCATCGCCGACAACGTGCCCGGGCGCACCGAGATCCGCGACGGCGTCGACGTCGTGTGGGGACGCGGCTCAGTCGATATGCTCGGCGGCTGCGCGGCGGCCCTGGCCCTCGCCTGCGAGGTCGGCCCGCTGATCGCGGCAGGCGAGCACGCGGCGCTCACGGCAGACGTCACCTGGATCTTCTACGACCATGAGGAAGTCGCCTCCCACCTCAACGGCCTGGGACGCATCGAGCGCAACCACCCGCAGTGGCTCGCCGGCGACCTCGCCCTCCTGGGCGAGCCCACCGCCGCCCACGTCGAAGGCGGCTGCAACGGCACGCTGCGCGTCATCGCGCGCTTCCCCGGGAGAGCAGCGCATTCCGCGCGCGCCTGGATGGGCGTCAACGCGATCCACGCCATGGCCCCCGTCATCGAGCGCATCGCCGACTACGGTAACCCCGTCGAGCTGGTGGACGGCCTCGAATTCCGTGAATCCCTCTCAGTCGTGCGCGTCGAGGGCGGCATCGCGAACAACGTGATCCCCGAGGCCGCGTCGATGACCCTCAACTATCGCTTCGCGCCCTCCAAGCGCGCAGATGACGCCCTGGCCTGGGTGCGCTCCCTCTTCGAGGGCACGGGCGCGACCATCGAAGTTGACGACCTGTGTGAGGGGGCCAGGCCCGGCGCGGACTCGCCGGTCGCCGAGCGCTTCCTGACGGTCGCCAGGCGCATCGCCGCCGAGCAAGGGACCGAGCTGCGCCTGTCCGCGAAGGTCGGCTGGACGGACGTCGCGCGATTCACGCAGGTGGGAGTACCCGCCATGAACTTCGGCCCGGGCGACCCGCTCCTGGCGCACACGCGCGACGAACACGCCCCCGTATCGGATATCGTCAGGGTGCACGACACGCTCCGCGCCTTCGTGCTTGCACACTAGTGCCCCGCGCGCTCGCGGACCGAGCCAGCCCCACCCTCGTCGATCGGAAGGACCCGACCATGAGCACCCCCGAAAACACCTACCGCCGCGGCTCCCTCGTCCTGCGCGGGGACCAGATCCCGCGCTTGACGGCCGACGCGTCCCTCCTCCAGACGGAGCAGAGTGCCGACTGGAAGCACACCGACCCCTGGCGTGTCCTGCGCATCCAGTCGGAGTTCGTCGAAGGCTTCGAGGCCCTCGCCAAGGTTGGCCCCGCGATCTCCGTCTTCGGGTCGGCCCGCACCCGCCCCGACGACCCCCTCTACGAGTGTGCGCGGCGCATTGGCGAGCTGCTGGTCCAGCGCGGCTACGCGGTCATCACGGGCGGCGGCCCGGGCATGATGGAGGCGGCGAACCGCGGCGCGTGGGAGGCCGGCGGCACGTCCGTGGGCCTGGGCATCGAACTGCCGCACGAGCAGGGCATGAACCAGTGGATCAACCGCGGCGTCAATTTCCGCTACTTCTTCGCCCGCAAGACCATGTTCGTGAAGTACTCGCAGGGTTTCATCGTCATGCCGGGTGGTTTTGGCACCATGGACGAGCTCTTCGAATCCGCGACCCTGGTCCAGACCGGGAAGACTCGTTCCTTCCCGCTCGTGCTCGTGGGCACTGCCTATTGGTCGGGTCTGGTCGACTGGATCCGCTCCTCCATGGTCGACGCCGGCATGATTGCCCCCGGAGATGTTGGCCTGCTGCACGTCGTTGACGACCCGGAGGAGGCGGTGCGCCTGGCGACGGGTGACTAGTCCTTCGACGCCCATTGTGAGGGGCCCTGGAGTGCAGAAACTACCGGACTGTCACACATCATTGATCGTATGACTTATTTTTTCTACCAAAGCGTTGATCAGCTGTCAAGGAAAAAATGCAGTTATCCGGTAAGATTGACGGGGTGCCCCGCCGTTGGAGGTGCGGGCAGTACTCTCAGAAGGAGTCCTCACTATGGCAGCAATGAAACCTCGCACGGGGGATGGCCCCCTCGACGTGTCCGCGGAAGGGCGCAATATTGTTGTGCGGATCCCCACCGAAGGGGGCGGCCGCCTCGTTATTGAGATGAGCGCGCAGGAAGCGGGCGAACTCGCCGAAGCGCTGACTCAGGCAATCTGAATCGACACACCATAACGGCGGTGGGACGGGTCCTTCCTGTCCCACCGCTTTCGTGTCTGCCCGTGCCGTCGGCGTGCATCCCGCAGCCGAAGGCGGGCGGGCACAAGCCCGTTCACCGCTTGACGGCGACCGCCAGGCCGTCGCCGACGGGCAGTAGCGCGGGAACGAACTCGTCGGATTCACGCAGGTAGTTGACGACCTCGCGGGCGACGACGGTGCGGGCGTCGCGGCGGGCGGGGTCCGCGACCTGGTCGTGCCAGAGGGCGTGCACGAAGGCGATGGTGCCGCCGGGGCGCAGGATGCGCACGGCGTGGTCCAGGTACTGGGGCGTTTCGTCCAGGTCGCCGTCCAGGACGACCATGTCGTAGCCGCGCGCGGCCATGCGAGGCAGCACGTCGAGGGCACGCCCGGCGATCAGGCGCGTGCGGTGGGAGGACAGGCCGGCGGCGGCGAAGTTGCGGCGGGCGTGCCCCAGCAGCTCGGACTCGACGTCGATGGTCGTCAGCACGCCGTCGGGCGCCATGCCGTCCAGGAGCCACAGGCCAGACACTCCGGCGCCCGTCCCCACCTCGAGGACGGCGCGCGCCCCGGCCACGGCGGCCAGCATGCGAAGAGCGGCGCCCGTTCCCGGGGACACGGGGGCGGCTCCCAGTTCGGATGCGACGGCGCGCGCGGCGGTCAGAGCGTCGCTCTCCGCCACGTAGTCTTCGGTGTACACCCAGGTCTGGGCCTTGTCCGCCATCGCCGTTTCCTCACTAGTATTGATCGCCTCGGGCAGGTGCGCGCACGCGTTCGCGCCCCTTCCACGCATCAGGGTACAGGCGAGGCGCGCCCTGGGCGTGATGGCGCTCCGGGTCCGCGCGAAAACGGCGCCGACGTCCCTTGATAGGCGGCCGTCGGTCAGCCGCGGCGGGCGCTTTCTCGCCGCGCCCCGACGTGCGGACCCCGGCCTCGTCGGTGGGGACGAGGCCGGGGCGAAGTCGCGTGGGCTCAGTGCTGGATGGGGGAGACCCCGAGCGGGCGGCCCGCCAGTCCGCGATGCGCCGAGGAGAGCTGCTTGGCGAGGGCCGTGAGCTCCTCGGCGGCGGGACCCGAAGCGACGGCGACGGGCTCGCCGCGGTCGCCTCCCTCGCGCAGCGCGATGTCGAGGGGCACCTGGGCCAGCAGCGGCACATCGTAGCCCAGCTGGGCGGTCAGGCGCTTGGACACGGACTGGCCGCCGCCCGCGCCGAAGATCTCCAGGCGCGAGCCGTCGGGCTGAGGCAGGAAGGACATGTTTTCGACGACGCCGATGACCTTCTGGTTCGTCTGGGAGGCGATGGAGCCGGCGCGCTCGGCGACCTCGGCGGCCGCGACCTGCGGGGTGGTCACGACGAGGATCTCCGAGGTGGGCAGCAGCTGCGCGATCGAGATGGCGACGTCACCCGTGCCGGGAGGCATGTCGATGAGGAGGACGTCCAGGTCACCCCAGAACACGTCCGCGAGGAACTGCTGGAGGGCGCGGTGGAGCATGGGGCCGCGCCAGATGACGGCCTGGCCGTCGGGCACGAACATGCCGATCGAGATGACCTTGACGCCGCCGGCGCCCACGGGCGGGATCATCATGCCGTCAATGACCTGCGGGTCGTGGTCCACGCCGAGCATGCGCGGGATGGAGAAGCCGTAGATGTCCGCGTCCATGACGCCGACCTTGAGGCCCTGCGCGGCCAGCGCGGCGGCCAGGTTCGCGGTCATGGAGGACTTGCCGACGCCGCCCTTGCCGGAGGTGACGGCGATGACGCGCGTGAGGGAATCGGGGCGGGAGAAGGGGATTTCGCGCTCGGGGCGACCGCCGTTGAGCTTCTCGCGCAGCGCCTTCTTCTGGGCCTCGTCCATGACGCCCATCTCGACGGTGACGTTCTCGACGCCGTCGATGGCGCTCACGCGCTCGGTGACGTCCTTGGTGATCTGGGTGCGTAGCGGGCACCCGGCGGTGGTAAGCAGGACCTTGACGGCGACGGAGGAACCGTCGATGGTGACCTGGTCGGGGGTCACCATGTTGAGGTCGGTGATGGGGCGGCGGATCTCGGGGTCGATGACCTGGCCGAGAGCCTCCATGACGGATTCGAGCGTGACTGGCATGGACTCCACTCTACTGGCCGGTGTGCCCATCTTCTAGGGGACGAGGCTCGGTCGGAGGACGCCCGTCCGCCTCCTGGCCGTCGTGCGCGTCTGCCTTGTCGCGCGAGGCCGTGGCGGCGTCCGCGGCGATCTCCGCACGCAGGTCTTCGAGCATGTCGCGCAGCTCAGAGCGCACGAAGTCGCGCGTGGCGACGTCCTGGAGGGCCAGGCGCAGGCCGGCGATCTCGCGGGCCAGGTACTCGGTGTCGGCGAGGTTACGCTCCGCGCGAAGACGGTCCTGCTCGGCCACGACGCGGTCGCGGGCGTCCTGGCGGTTCTGCGCGAGCATAATCAGCGGGGCTGAGTACGAGGCCTGGGTCGAGAATGCGAGGTTCAGGAGGATGAAGGGGTAGGGGTCCCAGGCGGCTTTCTCGCTGATGCCGGCGAGCATCAGGTTCGCGCCGATCCACGCGATGACGAAGATCGTCATGTAGAGGACGAACTTTGGTGAACCCATGAAACGGGCGGTGGCCTCGGCGAAGCGGCCGAAGCCGTCGCCGCCGCCCGGCGAGCGGCGGAAGAACCACCGACGCTTGTCAATCGGGTTATCCAGGCGATCAGCCATCGATGCTCCTTGCCATCATGCGGTCGGTCACGTCGTCGTCGAAGTCTCGCCAGTCCTCGGGCAACAGCTCGTCGAGGACGTCGTCGACGGAGACGGCGCCGTGTAAGTGCCCGTCCTCGTCGACGACGGGCAGGACCGTCAGGTTGTAGGTTGCGAGCAGACGCGTCACGGTCGCGATGTGCGCGTTGGGGTCCACGGATTCGATGTCGCGGTCCAGGATCGTGCCGAGGAGGGTCTGCGGGGGTTCGCGCAGGGCACGTTGGATGTGCACCATACCCAGGTACTGGCCGGTTGGCGTCTCCTGGGGCGGGCGTGCGATGAAGGCGACGGTCGCGATCGAGGCGGGGATGTCCTCGCGGCGCACGGCAGCGAGCATCTGTGCGACGGTCGCGTTCGGGCCGAAGATGACGGGTTCCGTCGTCATGAGCGAGCCCGCGGTGGACTCCTCATAGGTCATGAGTCGACGCACGTCCTCTGCCTCGTCGGGCTCCATGAGGGCCAGCAGGGACTGCGCTTTGGCGGTGGGCAGCTCGGCGACGAGGTCTGCCGCGTCGTCTGGCTGCATGACGTCGAGAACGTCGGCGGCTCGGGCGGCCTCCATCGCCGAGACGATGGTGATTCGGTCGTCGTTACCCAGCTCCTCGAGCACGTCGGCGAGGCGCGCGTCGGTGAGCTGCTGGGCGACCGCCATCTTGCGGTCCTGAGGCAGGCCGTGGATGAAGTCCGCCAGGTCGGCGGGGCGCATGTCCTCCGTGTACTGCAACAGGGCGGTGGCCGCCTGGTTGGAGTCGGTCTTAAGCAGGCCGGAGACCTCGGACACGTCCACCGTGAGGGTTTCGCCGCTGCGCGTGAAGCCCAACGAGGAGGTGCGCACGCGCTGGACGTGCAGGGTGGAGATGACCCAGTCCTTGGGGCGGCGCTGGCGCATCGCCACGTCGAGGATGCGCACCTGCCCGGAGCCGTCGTTCATGGTGACGACGCGGTCGAAGAGCTCGGAGAGCACCAGGGTTTCGATGGGGCGCTGCGTGAAGGAGCGGATGTTGAGCAGGCCCGTGGTGATGACGGAGCCGGATTCGATCGAGGTCACGCGGGTGAGCGGCAGGAAGACGCGCTTACGCGGGCCGACCTCGACGACGAATCCGATGACGTTGGCCTCGGATTTCAGCCGAAAGATGACAACGACGTCGTGAATCTTGCCGACCTGGTCGCCCAAAGGGTCGAAAACACCGGTGCCCGCGAGCTTTCCGATGTACACGCGCCGACCCTTGGTGCCTAGCTCAATAGATGCAATGCTCACCTAATCATTTTAGGCTGATGACGTTCGATGCGTCGTGACGGCGAGCCGGTGCCCGCGGGACAATGAGTCCCATGCCACCTGCCCCCGGAGGATTGGAGAGAGAATGCCCGTCGTGATGGAACCGCAGATGCCCACGGGTACTGAGGTCGCCTCCTACCAGACCTACGCGCAGGCGCGCGCGGCGGTCGACTTCCTGTCCGATAGTGGCTTCGACGTATCGTCGATCACCATCGTTGGGACGGACCTGCACATGGTTGAGCGTGTGACGGGCCGTCTGACGATTGCCCGCGCCTCGTTGTCGGGGGCCTCCAGCGGTGCGCTGTGGGGCGCGCTCATGGGCATGTTCATGTCGGCGGGCCAGAACGCCGGCGGGACGGGTCTGTGGGTCGGCGGCGGCATCGTCATCGGCGCGCTGGCGGGAATGGCGCTATCCGCGCTGATGTTCATCGTGCGCGGGCGCAACCGCGACCTGGTGTCTTCTCAGCAGGTCGTGGCCCTGCGCTACGCGATCCTGGCGTCGGCGGATATCGACCGCGCCTTCACGCTCTTGCAGCGCACCCCCGGCAACACGGCCCGCCCCAAGCGTGCGCGCGCGGAGGCCGAGCGCCCCCGCAAGGATTCCGTGGGTTTCTTCCCCGACGGCCGCCCGCGTTTTGGCGCGGCGACCAAGGACGGGACGGTCCCCGGCGGGGATGCACAGCCCCAGGCCGCGGCTGCCTCGAGCATGAACGAGGCCGTGGCACCGCCGCAGGGCATGCGGGCTGAGTCCTCGGTGTCCTCCGCGTCGCAGAGCGGAGCGGCGCAGAGCGCGCCGCACGCTCAGCCCGCGCCCGAAGGACGCGACGACGCCCCGGCCTCGTCCCCTGAGGGAGACCAGACCGAGGCGTCGGATCAGCGTTCCTGAGCGGCGCGCTTCCAGCGAAGAAAACCGCGCGGGGCGCTCTTAGCGTCCCTGAACGCGCACGATCCACTCCTCGACGTCCGCAATCGTGCGCGGGATGTCCTCGGAGATGCGGGTGACGGTGCCGTCGGCGTTCACCACGACGTCGTCCTCGATGCGCACGCCGATCCCGCGGTATTCCTCGGGGATCAGCAGGTCGTCGGCGCGGAAGTACAGGCCCGGTTCGATCGTGAAGACCATGCCCGGCTCCAGCAGTGCGCCCTGGTAGAGCTCGGCGCGGGCCTTGGCGCAGTCGTGCACGTCCAGGCCGAGGTGGTGGCTGGTGCCGTGCGGCATCCAGCGGCGGTGCTGCTGGCCCTCGGGGGACAGCGACTCTTCGGGGGTGACGGGCAGGATGCCCCACTCGTGCAGGCGGGCGGCGATGACCTCCATGGCGGCGTCGTGCACGTCCTTGAAGCGGCAGCCCGGCTGGTTGGCGCGCGCCAGGGCGGCCTCGCAGGCGTCGAGGACGGCCTGGTAGACGCGGGCCTGAACCTCGGTGAAGCGGCCGTTGACGGGCAGCGTGCGCGTGATGTCGGCCGTGTAGAGGGAGTCGACCTCGACGCCGGCGTCGACGAGCACCAGGTCGCCCTCGCGGACCTCTCCGTCATTGTCGATCCAGTGCAGCGTGTTCGCGTGGTTGCCCGAGGCGGCGATGGTCTCGTAGCCCTCGCCGTTACCTTCCTCGCGGGCGACGGCCGCAAACGCGCCCTCGATGACGCGCTCGCCGCGGCGGTGGCCCACGGCGCGGGGCAGGATGCGGATGATGTCCTCGAAGCCGGCCTTGGTGACCTCGACCGCACGGATCATTTCCTCAAGCTCGAAAGCATCCTTGACGAGGCGAATCTCCGAGAGATGTTCTTCGAGGGCCTCGTCCTCCTTGCGCGCGTCCTCGCCCGCAGGCAGGGAGGCCTGGGCGCGCACCTCGTTCACCATCGCCTCGACGTGTCCATCGACGCCGCGCACGATGCGCAGCTGCACGGTCCCGGCGTCCTTCGCCAGCACGTCGCGCAGGGTGTCGATGTGGCGGGTCTCGAGGCCGGTCTGCGCGCTCAGCTCCTCGAGCGAGGGGCGCGCGCCCACCCAGAATTCGCCGTAGCGGGCGTCCGCGTAAAACTCCTTAGAGGAACGCGAGGCGCGGGGCTTGAAGAAGAGCAGGGGAGTGTGGGTGCCGTCCTCGTTCGGCTCCAGCACCAGGACGGTGTCCGGCTCCTTTTCGCCGCCCAGGCCCGATAGGTGCGCGAAGGCGGAGTGCGCGCGGAAGCGGTAGTCGCAGTCGTTGGAGCGAACCTTGTAGGGGCCCGCGGGCACGACGAGGCGCTCGCCTGGGAATGGGGCGCCGGCCTTGAGGGTGCGGTCGTGCAGGAAGTCGGCGACGCGCTCACGTGCGGGCAGTTCGGAGGGGCGAGGCCCCCATCCGGAGCCGATGAAATCGCGGAATGCGGAGGACTGGGGCTGACGGGAGCGGGTTTCGCCGCGATCGGCCATGGACTGGGAGGCTTCTTCACTCATGGTCACTATTCTACGGCTCCTCGGCCCGTCGGGCGGGTTTGATGGTCATGACAAACCCCGGCCTCGTCTGCCTGTGGCGCGCTGTGCGCCGGGGACGAGGCCGGGGCCGTGTCGGGTGGAAGAGGCTCAGTCCTGAAGGGTGAGCTCTCCCGCGATGGACAGATCCATCCACCGCTTGAAGTCTGCGCCGCGCTTGCCCTGCGAGAGCAGGAAGACAGTCTTGGCGTAGAGGGCCTCGAGCGTCATGTCGTGCGCACCGATTGCGCCGAGGCGCGCCAGGGCGTTGCCGGCCTCGTAGTGGCCGAGCATGACCTCGGACTGGTAGCACTGGGAGGCGACGATGATCGGCACCTCGGCCTGCGCGAGCTCGGCCAGGACATCCACGAGGCCGGGCTCGGAGGCGGGGATGTTACCCACGCCGAAGGTGCGCAGGATGAGGGCGTCCGGGTGGGGCGTCGTCATGGCGCGCAGTCGCGCGGCGCTCATGCCGGGGACCACGTCGATGACGGCGACATCCTGGCGCGTGTAGGGGCTGGGATCCTGCCAGCCGGTGCCCGCGCTCGGAGCCCCGTACCAGCGCCACGGGGCGCCCGTGCGCGCCATGGGGGACACGGAGGGCGACTCGAAGCCGCGGAAGGCCCACGACGAGGTCTTGGTAGCGCGGTTGCCGGCCAGGAGCTTGTGCCCGAAGAAGAGCATGACGCCTTGAGCGTGCGGTGAAATCGCCGCGCGCAGCGCTCCGGTGACGTTCGCCGACGCGTCCGAACCGACGACGCCGAGCGGGTACTGGGAGCCGGTCAGGACGACCGGCTTGCCCAGGTCCGCCAGCGCGTAGGACAGGGCGGCGGCCGAGTAGGCCATCGTGTCCGTGCCATGCAGGACTAAGAAGGCGTCGGCCTGGCCCGCGTGCGCGTTGATGTCGTCGACGATGGCCTGCCAGTCCTGCGGGGTGGCCTCCGAGGAGTCGATGAGCGGGTCCAGCGTCGACATCGTGATGTTCGAGGCCAGCTCGATGCCCTCGAGCTGGGAACCGAACCACCCCTGCAGGTCAGCGCCGGGACGCAGGCCCTCGGGGGAGTCGACCATGCCGATGGTTCCACCGGCATACGTGACGTGAAGACGCACGGTGAATCCTTTCGATCAGTCGCCCGACACCAGGGTCTCGTCGCCCTGGAGCGAGGCGGCGGCCTCGTCGGTCAGGCTGCCGACGCGCCCGCGCACGTAGTACCAGCCCGCGACCATGAGGATGACGACCACGCCGAAGAGCGCGAGGGTCCAGCGGCCCGACTCGGAGGTGACGTTGGAGCCGACGACCACCGCGAAGAACACCAGCGCCAGGTAGTTGGTGTAGGGGGCGCCGGGCATGCGGAACTCGGGGCGCTTGTCCTCGCCGCGCTTGACCTTTCGCAGGAACGCCAGGTGCGAGATGAGGATCATCGCCCAGGTGCCGGCGATGCCGATGCCCGCCAGGTCCATGACGATGTTGAAGGCGTTTTCGGGCACGAAGGCGTTGAGTACGACACCCAGCAGGCCGAGGGACGCGGTGATGATGATGCCGCCGTAGGGCACGTGGTGCTTGTTGAGGCGGGACGCGAAGCGCGGTCCCTCACCCACGAGCGCCATCGAGCGCAGCGTGCGGCCAGTCGCGTACAGGCCCGCGTTGAGGGAGGACAGCGCCGCGGTCAGGACGACGACCTGCATGATGTCGCCGGCGTGAGGCACGCCGATGCCGGAGAAGAACGTCGTGAAAGGGGACTCGTTCGACGAGTAGGCGTTGTAGGGCAGCGCCAGGGCGAAGAGAACGACCGAGCCGACGTAGAAGAAGAAGATGCGGACGACCATCGAATTGATGGCCTTGGGCAGGATCGTGGCGGCGTCCTTGGCCTCACCTGCCGCGACGCCCACCATCTCGGTGCCGCCGAAGGCGAAGACGACGCCCAGGGTCAGGGCGAAGACGGGGGCCAGGCCCTCGGGGAACCAGCCGCCGGACTCGGAGATGTTGTGGACACCCGCGGAGTAATCACCGACGTGCGCCTGCGTGATGATCGCCCAGATAGCGACAGCCATGAAGATGAGGATCGTCGCGACCTTGATCATCGCGAACCAGAATTCGGCCTCGCCGAAGGCCTTGACGCTCAGCATGTTGAGGACGAACACGAGGGCCAGCGCGATGAGGGCGATCGCCCACTGCGGGATGCCCTCGAACATCTTCCAGTAGTGCATGTAGAGGGCCACGGCGGTGATGTCAGCCATGACGGTGACGGCCCAGTCCAGGAAGAAGAACCAGCCGGTGATGAACGCGCCCTTCTCGCCCAGGAACTCGCGGGCGTAGGACACGAACGCGCCCGAGGAAGGGCGACGCACCGCGAGCTCTCCGAGGGCGCGGACCATCAGGAACGCGAAGACGCCACACACCGCGTAGGCGAAAGCCAGCGCGGGGCCGCCCTGTGCCAGACGGCCGCCGGCGCCCAGGAACAGGCCGGTGCCGATCGAACCGCCGATGGCGATCATCTGGATATGTCGGTTTTTCAGAGCCTTGTTGTACCCGGCGTCTCCCGCGTCGGTCGCGGTGGACACCTGGGTCTGATCCTTGTCAGACACGCGTGTACTCCAATCGGTGTTGAGGGAGGCCAATCGGCCGTTCTCAGTCAGTTTCCTACAGTGATTGGCGCCTCGCCGGAGGGGGACGGATTCTCAAAAACTGCCTGTGGTCAGTGAAATAACGTGCGCGTGGTCGTGGGTGCGCGCTGCAAAATCAAGGGATTGTGCCAAGGGCGGGCGCGCTCGCGGATCAAGCCTGCACGAAGCGGTGGTGTGATCTGATTAATGCGGTAATCTCAGATGGTGAAGCGAATAGATCCCCATACTCATAGCGCGTACTCGGATGGAACCGACACTCCCGCGCAGCTCCTCGCTATCGCCGCGCAGGCCGGGCTCGACGCTATCGCGCTGACCGACCACGACACGACGGCCGGGTGGGACGAGGCCGCGGCTGCCGTTGCGAATACCGGCGTCAGCCTCATCCGTGGCGCCGAAATGTCGTGCTCCGCTTCGGGTATTACCGTGCACCTGCTGGCCTACCTCTTCGACCCGACCAGCCCCGGCCTCGTCGAGAATTTCCGCCGGACCCGCGAGGACCGTGAAACCCGGGCCCAGCGCATGGTCGCGAACCTCGCGGCCGACTATCCGATCACCTGGGAGGACGTGGTCGCCTTCGCGCCCGAGGGCGGACCCGTGGGGCGCCCGCATATCGCCGACGCGCTCGTGGCCGCCGGGGCTTTCCCCGACCGCAGCGCAGCCTTCGTTGAGGCCCTGCACCCCTCCGGCCCCTACTACGTGCACCACTGGGCACCCGACCCGGTCGAGGCCGTGCGCTGCGTGCGCGAGGCCGGGGGAGTGCCCGTCCTCGCCCACCCCCGGGCCCGCAAGCGCCAGCGCCTGCTGCCCGAGGCCGTCATCGCCGACATGGCGGCGGCGGGCCTCTTCGGTATCGAGCGCGACCACCGCGACCATGGGCCCGAGGATCGTGCCGACGTCGAGCGTATCGCCCGCGAGATGGGCCTGGCGATGTTTGGCTCCTCCGACTACCACGGTACCGGTAAACCCAACCGCATCGGTGAGAACACGACCGACCCCGACGTGATCGCCGAGGTCGTCGCTCAGGGGTGCATTGGGGTGGTGCGTCCGTGAGCCTCTTCGACGTCGCGCTTTTCGCCACGGCCTTCACGACGCTGACGGTCATCATGGATCCGGTCGGGACTGTGCCGATTTTCCTGGGGCTCACCTCCCGCTACTCTCAGCCCAAGCAGCGGCGAGCTGCCATCCAGGCGACCTCCGTCTCCTTCGGAGTGATCCTGACCTTCGCGATCCTCGGCGGGCAGATCCTGCGCCTGCTGCACATTTCGATGGAGGCCCTCCAGCTCTCCGGTGGCGTGCTGCTTTTCCTCGTCGCCATGGAGCTCCTCATGGGCACCGACTCCTCGACTCCCGACACGGGTGACGAGGGCGTGAACGTCGCTCTTGTCCCGCTGGGGACGCCGCTTCTCGCCGGCCCTGGATCGATCGTCGCCGTGATGGTGGCCGTCGGCCAGGCCGGATCGAACCTCGGCTCGTGGATCGCCGTCGTGGTGGCCGTCGTGCTGGCGCACGTCGTTATGTGGCTGACCATGCGTTTCTCGCTCATGCTCTCCCGGCTGCTCGGTCCCGGCGGCATCATGCTGTTGACCAAGATCTCAGGTCTGCTGCTGGCGGCGATTGCGACGCAGCTCATTATGGAAGGCATCTTCAAGTTTATCGCGTCAGCGCAGGGGTCCTGACCTGCTGTCATACTCGAAGCTTACCGAGTATTTGATCTCAAATGGCGCTGAATACCTGGCGGCACGGAGTGTGATTTCGGAAAAAGTCTGCTCCATGGTCAGGAAGTGTTGTAGGGTAAGGGAGAACGCTGTGACATGCCGCGGCCCGTATTGGTCAGGGTCACGCATTCATCCCGCATCACATCCGCTCCAGGAGAAACAATGAAGAAGACGACCTCGTCTCTGTTCGCCGCCACCGCGGCCCTCGGCATCATCGCTGCCTCCGCTGGCATCGCCTTCGCTGCCGAGACGCCCAACGGCGACCCCGTGAAGAACAACCCGAGCATTGGCCAGCCCGCGGAGGAGCCCTCCGCTCCCACTCCCGAGGAGCCTACGCCCGGCGATGAGACCCCCAGCCCCGAGGTCCCCGGCGATGAGACCCCCAGCCCCGAGGTCCCCGGCGACGAGACCCCCGGTGGAGAGACCCCCAGCCCTGAGAACCCCGGTGCCGAGGTTCCCGGCACCGATCAGCCCGGTACCGAGGCGCCCGTTGTTAACCCGGGCGCCGGCGCTGGCGCCGCTTCCGGCACCGTCGGTGGCTCCGGCGTGACCTCGCGCAGCCAGATCTCTACCGGCAATGGCCCCGCCCCCGTGAGTGCGCGCGGCGGCATCCGCGGCGCGAACGCGCCTGCCGGGGCGAACTCCGACGCTCCGGCCTCCGCCTCCAACCCGACCCTGGCGAACACTGGCTCCACCGCGACCATCGCCGCGGGCGCGGGCGTCATCGCCCTGGCCGGTGGCGTGACCCTCGTGATCGCTCGCAAGCGTCACTGAGTCGCTGTCTGCTGACAAACTCCG
>NZ_ALIY01000120.1:0-6783 GCF_000283035.1 Actinomyces sp. ICM58 | reverse complement strand
TATTTCGCAATCGCGCCACTCGGCGCGAACACTGAGACCCACCACACTTTGCCTTGTACTTGTCAGACAAGTGCATAACACACGCCGACCACGCTCTCCGCCATTAGGCTACAACTGTCAAAACACAACCCAAAGGAGGGCACATGATCACCGAAGTAGACCTGAGCGGAACCCCATGCTTCGCTCCTGATGCCAAGCTAACAGGCCTGAAAAAGATCAATTTCATATTCGGACCAAACGGCTCCGGGAAAACAACTCTCTCAAACAAGATTCAAACAATCAATCTAGATGACATAGAGACAGAAATTGAAGATATTGCGGTATTTAACCGCGACTACATTAAAGACTCATTCCGCGAATGTCAGGCACCGGGACACATTACGCTAGGGAAAGAGAACTCGGCACTCAAAGATGAAATTGACCAACTAACCGAGCAGCTCGAACAGCACAAAGGGAAACTCGAAGATACACAAACAAAGATTGAGGACGCTGAAAGAGAGCGAGAGAGACTGCTCGATGTTACGCAATCAAGCATTGGACCGAGGCGAAAGCAGCTCACAACAATCTTCAAAGATTACAATTCACTATACCCCAAATCAGCTCCTTTAATTCCCGGGAATAACCCCACACTATTCGCCAAACTATTACAGTTCAAAAGTTCAGAGGATGCCACACTCTCAACAAATTGTGACACCATTGAGAAAATACTCGACATTTTAAAGCAAATTCCAAAAGCTGACGCCACTGAAATCCTCGTACCATCGATCCCGGACACAAACTACACGCTATCAAGTATTGAGACAATACTAAGTACCACCGTTACCCTGAACAACGATTCCCCAATGTCAACATTTATCAATAAGCATAACCTGCACGACTGGATCCGTCGCGGATTGGCAACAGTAGAAACGGACAACCTCTCGTCATGCCCTTTCTGCCAACAAAAACTTACAGACCAGCTAATCAGCGAACTAAAGAATGTCTTCGACGATAGACACACGGCACACATTCAAGCAATCACCAAAGCTAATGAAACAATCAAAACCTATATTACCAATTGCGAGACGCTAACTACAAGCCTTGCGACAAATCCAGATTACAAGTCAATTGACTACAACACTCATCTCACCATTATCAACAAGGCTTTGAACGAGATCAGACACACTCAAAGTAAGTTGGAACAGAAGGCTAATGAATCTAACAAAATCTTATCAACAGGACTTTCAGAGGATCCCTTCCAGACAATCAGAGAACAACTAACACTCATAACATCACAGATAAATCACCATAACAATGCCATTAATGCAGGAAAGAGCAAACGAACTGAAGCGATTCGAAACGCTCGAACCGCGCTCTACAAATATCTTACAGGTGTCGAATTTTGCGACATTCTTGACACCTACCTTCAAACACTGGCCACAATCAACTTAAAGACGCCGACCGAAGCTGACATTAGCTCCATAAAGCAGAAAATCACACATATTCACACTGAGACAGACAATAAACTATCTAAAATGACACAGGTTGGTGAAAAAATGACATTCATCAACCAAATCCTGACTTATATCGGCTTCAATAGTTTCAGCCTAACAACACCCGAACAAACATCAAAACTATCAAGCCCTGAATTTCAGTCTGGACAGTACATACTCGTTCGCCACTCTAATGATGGGACCAATAACCCAATCGACACGTCAACACTCTCCGAAGGGGAGCGAACATTACTCACTTTCCTATACTTCATTACAAAGTATTACAAAGATGGCAAAGGATCTTCTCCCACTGCCAACCTACTCTCAACACTCCTAGTTATCGACGATCCCATTGCCTCCACCGATGCCGAGACTTTCTTCCTCATCACCAACATCATTCGGCGCCTTTTGGACCAAGTTTCCAGCTCCAACAATAACAATTCCGTAAAACAAGTTATCATCACATCACACAATACAAGATTCTTAAAAGAGGTAGCCTTCAGCTTTCTCAACGAAAGAGAATCTGATTCAAAGGCTTGCTATTACTCCATTCAAAAAGGTCAGACAGGCTCTTCAATTCTCGGGCCCAAGGCGAGCTCCCTCATTACCAATGAATACAATGAACTGTGGGCTGAGGTAAGACGCTGCAACAAAATTGTCGTACAGGCACGCAAAAGTCACATAACTCCTCAAGCGTTCCCGCTCCTCGGTAACACAATGCGCCGCATTATTGAATCCTATTTTCTTGATATTGGGGGACTCGGGACGATCACTTCACTAAGCAAGTCTACTGATCGCAGTACCGCAACGTTACTCGCATTTTGCAATTCATCATCACACTCATCTATTGGTTCAGACATTTACGACATTCTTCATATGGATTCTTTCAAACTACTCACCGCTTTTAAACGCGTATTCGAAACTCTCGATGGAGGGCAACATATTGGTCATTACAGAATGATGATGCGCGACCGACCAGGGGACACGTCACAGCAGAATAGTTGATCAATCGGCCATATTTGGAGGAGGACATGGCTCAATACCGCGCAGCTTCTTGAGACCGAGGTTTTCGGGCCGCCCGTGGGACACCACGGGCGGCCCCACTGTTTACGAATGAGGCGATTGACGCTTCTTGGGTTCATCGCATGAACCGCAGGTGTGCATGGGCGTTGTTAGGGTGACGGTATGGCTATTTCACCGCTTGACGAGTACCTCGAGACCATCCCCGACGACGACAACCGTGAGCGGATGGTGGACGTTCTGGTGTGGGTAGGGCTCACCTATCCTGAACTGGAGCTGCGCATCGAGTGGAACCAGCCGATGTTCACCCACCACGGCACGTACATCATCGGATTCTCAGCCGCGTCCAAGCACATGACGATGGCCCCCGAGCGCGCCACCATGATCCGCTTCGAGCAGGTCATGCGCGAGCGCGGCACGGACTTCAGCACAATGCTCGCGCGCCAACCATGGAACAGGCCCTTCGACTACGAACTCCTCGACGCATTCATTCAGCACCAGCTCGCGGAAAAGCAGGACATCACGTCCTTCTGGCGCCCCAAGGAGCACGAACTCGCGGCCGCCGATGCCGTCGCATCCGGCGCGCAGCCACCTATCGTTCGCGAGTACACCGAGGACGACGAGGAATGGCTCCGTACCACTGTCCTGCCCGCGCTCGAGCACTACCTCGCACATCCAGAAAGCGCGCACACTCTCGAAGAGTTTGATGCTCTCATCAAGCAGCCTGTTCGCGATTACGAGGAACACCCCGACGACGTCTACACGCTCGACGAGGTGAAGGCCGAGCTCGGCCTGGACTAGTACCGACGCAGCTCTGCTCCGCCCGGCCACAGCGAACACAAGTACCCACCCCTAAAGACAGCTCCACTCCCCCACCCTACGGGAGCGTAGGATAGGGGGAGCAACAGCTGCGCCGCTGGCCCCGTCCCGCGGCGCACACCGCCTAGCGACCAGGGAGCACGCATGACCACGAAGGAAACCCCGGCCTCGTCCACCGACGACGAGACGCCGCAGGCGCAGACGACCACCGACGTTACAACCGACGCGACCGCCGACTCACAGGAGGCCGCCCCCGCCACCGAAGCCCTCGAGTGGCACGCCCCCGTCCTGGTGCGCATCGACGAGCACACGACGATCCCCCACCTGCTCAAAGAACGCGTGCAGCGCGGCGCCACCCGCCCCCTCATCCTGCGCAAGATCGGCATCGGCGACACGTGGCGCTCCATCACGGCGCGCGAGTTCTACGACGAGGTCCACGCGCTCGCCGCCGGCCTCATCGCGCGGGGCCTCGAACCCGGCGACAGGGTCGCGATCATGAGCCGCACCCGCTACGAGTGGACGCTCCTTGACTTCGCGTGCTGGGCGGCCGGCCTCGTCCCCGTGCCCATCTACGAAACCAGCTCCATCGACCAGGTCGCCCACGTCCTCGTCGACGCGGACGTCCACCTCATCATCACCGAGACCGTGTCCATGGCGGAGATCGTGCGCGCAGCCGCCGAGCGCGAAAACCGGGACAACACGCACGTCCTCTCCCTGGATTCGGAGGCCATCGAAACCCTCATCGCGGACGGCTCGGCCACCCCGCGAGAGCGCGTCCTCGCCCGCTCCGAAGCCCTCACGAAGGACGACATCGCCACCATCGTCTACACGTCGGGCACGACGGGCACGCCCAAGGGCACGGTCCTGTCCCACGAGAACTTCACGAACCTGTGCCTCAACGCCCACGCGTGGATGCCGGAAATCGCGGCGGGCAAGAACTCACGCCTGCTCCTGTTCCTGCCCCTCGCCCACGTGTTCGCGCGTTTCCTGCAGGTCTTCCAGATCAGCGGCAACGGCGTCCTCGGCCACGCGCCCAACATCAAGAACCTGCTCAACGACCTGGCTTCCTTCAAGCCGAGCTACCTCCTGGTCGTCCCGCGCGTCCTGGAGAAGATCTACAACTCGGCGGATACGAAGGCGTCCGGCCCCAAGCGCAAGATCTTCCGCTGGGCGGCCAAGGTCGCGATCGCCTACTCCCAGGCCCTGGACACCGACGACGGCCCGACCGCGTCCCTGAAAGCCCAGCACGCCCTCGCCGACAAGCTCGTCTACCAGCAGATCATCCGCCTGGTGGGCGGCAACGCGGACTACATCGTGTCGGGCGGCGCGCCCCTGGCCCCCTGGCTCGCGCACTTCTACCGCGGCGTCGGCATCCCCGTCCTGGAGGGCTACGGCCTGACCGAGACGGTCGGCCCGGTCTCCGTCAACACGCCCCGCCTGTCCAAGATCGGCACCGTGGGCCCGGCCCTGCCGCCCATGTCCTTCAAGATCAGCGACGAGGGCGAAATCCTCCTCAAGGGCCCCAGCGTCTTCCAGCGCTACCACAACAACCCCGAGGCCACGGCCGCCTGTTTCACCGACGACGGCTGGTTCCGCACGGGCGACCTGGGGTCCCTGGACCGCGACGGCTACGTGTCCATCACGGGCCGCGCGAAGGAAATCATCGTGACGGCGGGCGGCAAGAACGTCGCCCCCGCCGCCCTCGAAAACCCGATGCGCTCCCACCCGCTCATCTCCCAAGTCCTGGTCGTCGGCGACCAGCGGCCCTTCGTCGCCGCTCTCATCACGCTGGACGCGGAGATGCTCCCCGACTGGCTCGCCGCCCACTCCCTGCCCCCGATGAGCGTCGCAGAGGCGGCCACGAACGTCGAGGTCCTGGCCTCCCTGGAAAAGGCGGTGGCTTCGGCGAACGAACACGTCTCGCGCGCCGAGTCAATCCGCAAGATCAAGGTCCTCACCACCGACTTCACGGAGGCGAACGGCCTGCTCACCCCCTCCCTGAAGGTCAAGAGGGCCGAGGCCACGCGCCGCTTCGCCCCCGTCATCGACGAGATCTACGGCGGCCCCGTACAAAGCTGACGCACGCACAACTAACGCACGCGCGACCGACGCTCACATGTTCGAGGCCGTGGCCAGCTCGCGCTCCCCCGATCGGTACCGGGATTGCTGAGATGGCCACGGCCTCGTGCGTGCCCGGCGACTTACTGCGAGGCGAGGGCCGCCGTTGGAGGCGTGCGCGCCGCACGGATCGCGGGGTAGAGCCCGGCGACGGCGCCGATGAGGAGAGTCGCGCCCAGACCGGCGGCGATCACCCACCAGTGCAGGGTGGGCGGCCACCCGTAGGCGATGCACATGCCCCACGTGACGCCCCCTCCGATGAGGCATCCGGCGACGCCCCCGAGGAAGGACAGGATGAGGGCCTCGGCCAGGAACTGGACGCTAATGTGTCCTCGCTTCGCACCCAGCGACCGGCGCAGGCCAATCTCCTTGCGGCGCTCCAACACCGAGATGATCATCGTGTTGGCCACGCCGATGCCACCCACCAGCAGGGCAATCGAGCCGACGCCGGCAAGCAGCGTCGTGAACGTCTGATCGGCGGCGTTTTGCGCGGCCAGCGCGTCCGAGGGGCGCGACACCTTCAGGCCCGTAGCGCCCTGTGGCGCCAGGGTCGGCCCGAGAAGGGCCCGCACGTTCTCCACCTGGTCCTCGGCGCTGCGCTCGTAGATCGTCGTGGGTGTCTTACCCGCGTCGAAGAGGGAGGCGGCAGCGGGGATGCCGATGAGCGCCGTGTTGTCGAGCTCCTCGGCCAGGGGCGCGTGCTCCATGACACCCAAGACTGTGAAGGAGCGGCCTCCCAGCCACACCTGTGTGCCCGGCTCGACGACGCCGAGCAGCTGTGCGGCCTTCGAGCCCAGCACGACGCCCGGGTAGCGGGCGGTCGCGTCGTTGAGCCACACGCCGTGCTTCATCTGCCCGGAGACGACCTCCAGCAGGTTCGTGTCCGCGGCCATCGTGATGATGCCGCCCGTCGCGTTCGGGTCCGACAGGCGCGAGCGGTAGACGGACACGCCCGACAGAGTCGACGTGGAGGCCGCCGAGGTGACGCCCGGGATCATGAGGGTCCGCCCCACGGAGTCCTCGGGCAGGATCAGGTCGGTGCCGCTCAGGTCGGCGCCGCTTCGAGCCGTCAGCATGTTGGTGCCCAGGGCCCGCAGCTGCTCTTGGAGCTGAGCCTGGGAGGAGGCGGACACTCCGACGACGCCGACCATCGCGGCGATGCCAATCGCGATGCCCAGGGCCGACAGGACGGCGCGCATCGGGCGCGAGCGCAGGCCGGTCAGGCCCAGGCGCGCCACGTCGGAGGCGCGCAGGCTCGAGCGGTGCGCGCGAGCGCGGGTGCTACTCGTCATTGCTACCTCCTACGCCTCCCGGGCGTCCCGAATCGGACACGATTTCGCCGTCACGGATGGGG
>NZ_ALIY01000119.1:0-5915 GCF_000283035.1 Actinomyces sp. ICM58 | reverse complement strand
GGCAAGGCCGCGGGGCTGCCCAGCTTGTCGCCGATCTCCAGGGCCATGCGCTGAGCCGACTTCTTGCCCACTCCGGGGATCCGCTGGAGCGTGGCCAGGTCCTGGTCTCGCACGGCGCGGCGCAGGTCGTCGGGGCGCAGGACGGCCAGTGCGGCCAGCGCGATCTTCGGACCGATACCGGAAACGGACATCAGCGTCGTGAAGACGTCACGCTCGTCGCAGGATTCGAAGCCGTAGAGGGTCATCGAGTCCTCGCGGACGATCATCGAGGTGTAGACGGTGATCTCCTCATCGCGCGGGGCCGCCTGCGCGAAGGCGGGGGTCACGTGGACGCGGAAGCCAATGCCACCGACCATGACGTCGACGTGGTCGAGTCCGACGCTTGCGACAGCGCCGCGCAGAATCGAGATCACTACGGTCCTTTCCCTGGTCACTCACCCGCGAGACCGCAGGCGAACATATGTACGATTCTAGCCGCGCCTGCGCCTCGGGTCGACGGCACCCGTGCGGCGTTGCGCGGCCTGGGCCTCGGCCCACGCCCGCTGAGCGGGCGTCATGGACCCGCGCGAGGTCAGACGACCGGAGATGGACACGGCGACCGAGGAATCCTCGGGCGCCCCGAGCAGGCCGGTCCCCCGCCAGGCGTGCGTGATCGCGATCGCCAGGGCATCGGCAGCGTCCGCGGGCTTGGGCGCCTTCGCGAGGCCGAGGATGCGCGCGACCATCGTCTGGACCTGGGCCTTGTCGGCGTTTCCGTTGCCAGACACGGCCGACTTGACCTCCGAGGGCGTGTGGACCGCCATCGGCAGGCCAGCGCGCCCGACGCACGTCATCGCCGCTCCCATCACCTGCATGGTCGTCGTCACCGACTGCAGGTTGTCCTGCGCGAACACGCGCTCGATCGCGACGACCTCGGGCCGGTACTGCTCGATGACCGCGTCGATCGCATCCGCGATGGTACGCAGGCGAAAGTGCGTGGCCAGATCCTTATCAGTGCGGGCCACGCCGACATAGACGAGGCTCGCGCGCCGCGACTCATCCACGTCAACGACGCCGAGACCACAGCGCGTCAAACCGGGGTCGATCCCCATCACGCGCATCAGGCGCGCGCCACCATATTGACGAAGAGGCCGTGGATACGGTCGTCGCCTCCCACCTCGGGGTGGAAGGAAGTCGCCATCACGTTGCCGCGGCGCACGCCCACGATCGGACCGTCGGCGCTGTTGCCCGCGCGCGCAATCACCTCGACGCCTTCGCCCACCGATTCGACCCAGGGGGCGCGGATGAACACGGCGTGGAAGGGACCGCCTTTAAGGCCCTCGACGTCCAGGTCCTCCTCGTAGGAGTCCACCTGGCGGCCGAAGGCGTTGCGACGCACGACGATGTCGAGGGCGCCGAAAGAACGCTGGTCCTCGCGCCCATCCAGGATCGACGAGGCGAGCATAATCATGCCCGCGCACGTGCCGTAGACGGGAAGCCCCGCGCTAATGCGCGCGTGCAGCGCATCAAAGAGGCCGAAGGAGAGCAGCAGATTCGACATGGTCGTCGACTCTCCGCCGGGGATGACCAGGCCGTCGACCTGGTCGAGCTCAGAAACCCTGCGCACAAGCAGCGCGCGGGCGCCGGAGTTTTCCAGCGCCCGCACGTGCTCTGCGACGTCGCCCTGCAGGGCGAGAACGCCGATGGTCACCATCCGCGCTCCGCGAGGCGGTGATCGACCGGCAGGTCGTCGACGTTAATGCCGACCATGGCCTCGCCCAGGCCGCGCGAGACCTCAGCGATGACTGAGGGGTCGTCGTAGAAGGTCGTGGCCTTGACGATGGCGGCCGCACGCTTGGCGGGGTCGCCGGACTTGAAGATACCCGAGCCCACGAAGACGCCCTCGGCGCCCAGCTGCATCATCATAGCGGCGTCCGCGGGGGTGGCGATGCCGCCGGCCGTGAAGAGCACGACGGGGAGGCGACCCTCGCGGGCGACCTCGGCGACGAGCTCGTAGGGGGCCTGCAGTTCCTTGGCCGCGACGTACAGCTCGTCCTCGGGCAGGGAGGTCAGGTGGCGGATCTCGTCGCGGATCTTGCGCATGTGCGTCGTCGCGTTGGAGACGTCGCCGGTGCCGGCCTCGCCCTTCGAGCGGATCATGGCGGCGCCCTCGTTGATGCGGCGCAGCGCCTCACCGAGGTTGGTGGCACCGCAGACGAAGGGAACGGTGAAGTTCCACTTGTCGATGTGGTGGCTGTAGTCCGCGGGGGTGAGGACCTCGGACTCGTCGATGTAGTCGACGCCGAGGGACTGCAGGACCTGGGCCTCGACGAAGTGACCAATGCGGGCCTTCGCCATGACGGGGATCGACACGGCGTCGATGATGCCTTCGATCAGATCCGGGTCGGACATGCGGGCCACGCCACCCTGGGCGCGGATGTCTGCGGGGACGCGCTCGAGGGCCATGACGGCCACGGCGCCCGCGTCCTCGGCGATCTTGGCCTGCTCGGGGGTGACGACGTCCATAATCACGCCGCCCTTGAGCATCTGGGCCATGCCGCGCTTGACCTGCGGGGTGCCGACCTCGCGCTTCGCGGTGCTCTCGCTCATGGTTATTCCTGCTCTTCCAGCTGGGCACGAACCTCGTCGCTCAGCGACATGTTCGTGTAGATGTTCTGCACGTCATCGGAGTCCTCGAGAACGTCGATGAGCTTGTTGACCTTCAGGGCGCCCTCGAGATCGAGCTCGACCTCGGTGGAGGCGACGAACTGGACTTCGGCGGAGTCGTAGTCGATGCCGGCCTCCTGCAGGGCGCTGCGAACGGCGACAACATCCTTGGGGTCGGATTCGATAACGAAGAGGTCGCCGGCGTCCTCGACCTCTTCGGCTCCGGCGTCCAGGACGGCCATCATGATGGATTCCTCATCCACACCGTCGGCGGCGGGCACCTCGACGACGCCGCGACGCGAGAACAGGTAGGAGACCGAACCGGGGTCGGCCAGGGAGCCGCCGTGGCGGGTGAAGCCCAGGCGCACGTCGGAGGCGGCGCGGTTGCGGTTGTCCGTCAGACACTCCACCAGGAAGGCAACGCCGTTCGGGCCGTAGCCCTCGTACATGATGGTCTCGTAGTTGGCGCCACCGGCCTCGGCACCGGATCCGCGCTTGACGGCGCGGTCGATGTTGTCGGCGGGGACGGAGTTCTTCTTCGCCTTCTGGATGGCGTCGTACAGCGTCGGGTTGCCAGCGGGGTCGCCGCCGCCCGTGCGAGCCGCAACCTCAATGTTCTTGATGAGGCGCGCGAAAAGCTTGCCGCGCTTGGCGTCAATGGCGGCCTTCTTGTGCTTAGTGGTCGCCCACTTAGAGTGTCCCGACATCACTTCTCCCTGTTGGGTGGATAGATACCGGCACATTCTATCGCGTCAATGGGGCGCTTCCCCATGTGTGTGGCGTCCTCGTGGACAAACGTAAACACCGTCACAGGATCGGGGACGAGGCCGTGGCCGCCTGTCCGGGGCACGCAAGCTAGCGGGTGGGTGGGGTGTAGAAGACCCTCATGGCGCATGTTCCAGGTGCGAGATCCTCCCACGCGCCGTCGAAGGAGAGGACCAGCGCGGTGGCGGTGGGCACTCCCCTGTCGGCCGCCCCTCGGTCTTCCTTGCGGGCGAGGATGTATCCGGCGTAGGAGATGACGGGTTCGTGCCCGACGATCAGGCCTGCCTCGCCCGTGAAGGTGCGGGCCAGCTCGATGATCTCCTCCTCGCCGCCGTCGTAGATGGAGCGGTCGTGCCAGGCCTCGTCGGCGCCCGCGCGCGCGAGGATCGCCGCGAAGGTCTCGCGGGCACGCTGGGCGTCGGAGGAGACGGCGACGCTGAATGCGCCGATCTCGCGGGCGAGGGTCGCTCCGAGGCGCGCGGCCTGGTCGCGCCCGGCGTCGGTGAGCGGGCGGGAACGGTCGGGGTAGTTGTAGGCGGCCTGCGCGTGGCGAACGAGAACGAGGGTTGGCATACTTCCAAGCGTAACCGCATGGGGAGGACACCATGGCTCTGGGAGTCGAAAGCGCCTCGGGCATCTGCTCGGCGCGCGAATGCACGAACGCCGCGATCTATCGGATCGACTGGCGTAATCCTGCGATCCACCGCGCCCGCACGAAGACGTGGCTGGCGTGTGAGGAGCACCTCTCCTACCTGGAGGGGTACTTCAAGTACAGGTCCTTCCACTACGAGGTCTCAGAGTTCGTCACCCCCTCCGAGGAATCCGGCGGCGAGGAATCAGGCGCCGAGGCCGCTCAGTCCCACTGATCGAGGGGACGGTCGTTCCAGGTCAGGGCGTGCAGGCCCTTGGCCAGCTCGGAGGCCGAGGCCGGGGTGAAGCCGGGAGCCCACTCGAAGGTGGTCGTGCCCGTGTTCGACATGAAGTGCTTCGACACGAGGGCCTCGTCAATGTCGGCCGACAGCCATGTGGCCAGCAGGCGCGTGAGCGCGCCGTGGATGACGAAGACGGCGACCGCGTCCTCCCCCGCCTGTTCGCGCGCGGCCAGTCCCACGCGGCGCACGGTCTCCAGGGAGCGGGCCAGGGCCTCGCGCCCGCTCTCCCCGCCCGGCATCCGGTTATCCAGGTCGCCGGCGCACCACGACAGGGTCGTGCGCACGTATTGCATCTGGGAGGCGGGGTCTGAGGCCATCTCCAGGTCGCCCGAGCGCAGCTCGCGAATCCCCGGGCACACCAGCGGCGTGAGCCCGTAGCGGGCGGCCAGCGGCGCGGCCGTCAGGCGCGTGCGGTGCAGGCCGGACAGGGCGATGAGCGTGGGAGGGGCCGCGACCTCGCCCTCCCAGCGATCCGCGAGGCGGCGCGCCTGCGCCAGGCCCTCCTCGGTCAGGCCGAGGCCGGGGCGGACCGTGTCGAGGGCCCCCAGACGGTTGGCGGGGGTCTGTCCGTGCCGTACCAGCACAATCTTCACTGCTGCTCCCAGAATGTTCGTTCCATCACGCCGCGCGCCTGTCGTGCCGCGCGCAACCAGTCTTCTTCGAGGGCGGTCAGCCCGCCGCTCCCGTACCCGAGGATAGCGGCAAGGGCGCCGAGCTCCGCGCTGTCACGGGGCACAACGTCAAGTTTCACACCGCTCATGCGCCCGGTCGCCAATGTGTTGCCGGCGCGGATGCGCGTGGCCAGGTCCCAGGCGTTCAAGAGAATCTCGGCGTCCGAGGCTCCCAGCAGCCCGGCGTCGCGAGCAGCCGCAATCGCGTCGGTCGTCGACGACGTGCGCAGGGCTTCGACCTCGCGCCCGTGGCGCATCTGGATGAGCTGGATCGTCCACTCGACGTCGCTGAGGCCACCGGGGCCGAGCTTGACGTGGCGGGCGGGCTCCGTGCCGCGCGGCAGGCGCTCGTTTTCCATGCGGGCCTTGAGCAGTCGGATGTCGCGCACCTCCGACTCGCTCACCTGACGGTAGGCCATGGATTCAAAAAGAGACCTGGCAGCCTGCGCCAGCTCACCGTCTCCGATAGGCCGGGCGCGCACGGCCGCCTGGCGCTCCCACGTGGAGGCCCAGCGCTGCGCGTACTCCTCGTGCGAGGCGATCGTGCGGCTCATCGGACCGTTCTTACCCTCGGGGCGCAGGTCGAGGTCGACAACGATGCCGAGTTGGCTGGTCGCCGAGCCGAGCAGCTTCTTGACGCGGTTGACGATCGCGGTGGCGCTGGCCGCGGCCTCGGAGTCGGAGGCACCACCCACGGGCTCGTGCAGGGCGATAACGTCGGCGTCGGAGGCGTAGGAGCACTCGCGCCCGCCGTAGCGCCCCATCGCGACGAAGGCGACGCGGGCGCGCTCGGTCCCCCACCGCTCAGCATCCTCGCGCCCAGCAATCGCCAGCGCACCGAGCAGGGCGGCGTCCGTCGCGTCCGCAATCGCGTGACCGCGCGGATCGACCCCGCCCAGGA
>NZ_ALIY01000118.1:0-3177 GCF_000283035.1 Actinomyces sp. ICM58 | reverse complement strand
CCCCGTCGTCTCTCACAGGTCCCGGGAGAGATCCGGGCGCGCCCCCACTGTGCCCCGGGGCGCGATGGGTGTTCAACCCAGCGAATCGAAGAGAACCTGCAGGCCCTCACCCATGGTCGGGTGCGCGATCGGCAGGAAGCGCAGCTGCTCGTAGGTCAGGCCGCCGACCATGGCGACATGCACGGCCGTGATGACCTCGGAGACGTTCGGGCCGATCAGCGTGGCGCCCAGAATCTGGTGCGTGTTCGCATCCACGACGGCCTTCCAGAAGCCATCGCCCGCGTAGCGCAGCGTCTTGGCGCGCGGAATCGCGGCCGTGGGAACCTTGGCGATACGCACGTCCAGGCCGGCCTCGCGGGCCTCGCCCTCGGACAGGCCGATACGCGCCAGCTCGGGGGTGGCGAACACCGCGTAGGGGATCGTGCGGCCCCGCGTGGTGGTCGTCGCATCCTCCAGGGACGCGCCCGTCAGCTGCGCGCGGATAATGCGGAAGTCCGACCAGGACGCGTGCGTGAACATGGGGGTGCCCGCGCAGTCGCCGGCCGCCCACACGCCCTGCGCCGACGTGCGCAGGTGCTCGTCGACCGCGACGAAGCCGCGATCGGTCAGCTCAACCCCGGCCTCGTCCAGGCCGATGCCGTCCGTGTTGGGCACGCGACCTGTGGCCACCAGGACCGCCTCGGCAGACACCGTCGAGCCGTCGGACAGCGTCAGCGTCGTCGTGTCGCCCTCGCGCGAGGCCGACTGGGCGCGGCCGCGCACAATCCGCACGCCGGCAGACGTGAGGCCAGCCTCGACGACGCGGGCGGCGTCCTCGTCCTCGCGCGGCAGCACGTGATCGCCCGACGAAATGAGCGTGACCTCCACGCCGAACGTCGCCATCATCGACGCGAACTCGACGCCGATGTAGCTGGCGCCGATGATCGCCAGGGAGGAGGGGAGCTGCTCCAAGCGCAGGATCTCCTCATTCGTCCACGCGCCCGACTCCCACAGGCCGGGAATCGCGGGACGCGCCGGACGCGAACCCAGGTTGATGAGGACGCGCTCGCCGCGGATCGTGCGCTCGCCGCCCTCCTCAAGAGCGACGGTCACCGTGCGCTCGCCCGTGAAGCGGGCCTCGCCGCGGATGAAGTCCAGGCCCGGGGCCGCGAACATCTTCTCGTGCGCGCCCACCATGGCGCCGACGATGCCCTCCTTGTGGGCGCGGAGCTTAGACAGATCCACGTGCGCGCCCTCGGTACCGACGATGCCGAACGACTCGTCCGTGCGCGCGTCGCTCAGGCGGCGAGCCGAGTTGACCAGCGACTTCGTGGGTATGCAGGCCACGTTAATGCAAGTGCCGCCAACGAAGCGACGCTCCACCATGGCGACCTTCCAGCCGGCCTTCGCGCGCTCCATCGCCAGGGACTTGCCGGCCTTGCCGCCGCCAACGACCAGCAGGTCGACGGTCTCGATTGCGTTCGTGGACATGGTTCTCCTTCAGGTTGTGAGGTGATACTTCCTCAACGCTCGCCCGGCCGATCTATTCCACAGGGTGAGCAGCCCGGACGTGTCACTTCTCACCCGCATATGACGAGATGGCAGTCGATTGGCTGTTGTATAGGAGCGGTGTGTCATAGTGTGGTCCTGCCGTTCGTTGAAAGTGCCTCCGGCATGCTTGAATAGAGCCATGAGGGCTCTAGAAATTGGTGATTTTAAGGAGGATGTTGGTGCCGCGCTCGCGCGGGCCTCATCCGGGGAAGTCGTCACGCTTACACAGGAGGGCCAGCCCGTCGCGGAGCTGGGTCCTGTGCGCATGTCGACCTACCAGCAGTTGCGCGACCTGGGCCTCGAGCGCCCCGCCATGGCGGACCTCGATGCCTATCAGATGCCGTCCAAAAACCTCCCTGACGGGCGGGGCGTCGTCGGTAAACTGCAGGACTGACGACGTTTGTCACCACGCTCCATGTGCTACCATGTAGCACATGGAGACTGTTGGTATTCGCGAACTGCGTCAAAACGCCTCCCAGGTGGTCGCCAAGGTTGCCGCCGGCGAGGTCATCACCATCACCGATCGCGGCCGCCCGGTCGCGCAGATGAGCCCCCTTGCGAGCTCATCGATCGAGCGGCTCCGCGAGCGCGGGTTGATAACCCCCGCCACTCGGACCTACGAGGAGTACCGCGCGTCGACAAAGCCGACGACAGGGCCTCCACTCAGCCCGGTTCTCCAGCAACTGCGCGATGAAGAGCGCTACTAATGGCGCTCTACTTCGACACGTCGGCGCTCGTCAAGCTCATCATCCCCGAGGAGGGGACAGAGGCGCTCGAGACGTTCATTAACCGCGCCGACTGCGGCTTGTGGACCAGTGAACTGTCGCGCACGGAACTGATGCGCGCGTGCGTGCGCCGGGGAGCGGATGCTTCCCAGGTGCGCCAGCTTCTGTGGAGTTTTTCCACGCTGACCTTCGACACTGAGATGTTCGACCTGGCGGGGCGGCTCCTGCCTGTGGAGCTGCGTAGCCTCGACGCGTTGCACCTGGCCGCCGCACTGTCGATTGGCCGCGATCTCCAAGCCATCGTCACCTACGACAAACGCATGGCTGACGCGGCGCGCAAGAGCGGAATCCCCGTCGAGTCGCCGTGCTGACTCGCTTGTGTCTCCGAGTGAGGCTCCGCGTGCTCGTGCGCACTTTCCGCTACTTCCGCCGCTTGGCGCGGTTCGTGGGTTCGGCGTGCAGCGGGTCCTCGGGCCACGGGTGCTTGGGGTAGCGTCCGCGTAGTTGCGCGCGCACGTCCCGGTAGGGGCCCGCCCAAAACGACGTCAGGTCGGAGGTGACCGCCGCGGGGCGCCCCGCCGGGTCCGTCAAGTGCAGCACCAGGGGAACGCGCCCGTCCACGAGCCGGGGCGTGTCCGTCCACCCGAAGGCCTGCTGGACGCGCAGGGTGAGCACCGGGTGCGGTCCGCTCCAGTCGATGGGGCGCGTGCCCCCGGAAGGAATCGGGAGCTTCTCGGGCGCCAGCTCGTCCAGGCGAGCAGCCTGCGGCCACGGCAGCATCGAGCGCAGCGCGTCCAGCATCGAGACCGAGGAGAGGGGAGCTCCTGACGCGAGGCGCCGCCCCCACGGGGTCAGCCACTGGCGCGCGCTGCTCGCCAGGGCCTCGTCGGACACGTCCGGCCAGGGTGCGCCGAGCGCCTCG
>NZ_ALIY01000117.1:0-23093 GCF_000283035.1 Actinomyces sp. ICM58 | reverse complement strand
GCTTCTGGCTCCGGGGTGGGAGGCGCGGGCGGCGCGGACAGCGGCACGGACGGCGGTGCGGACGGCACGGACGGTACAGGAGGGAGGGAGGCGGCGGCCGAGGCCGTCGCGTTCCACGGCTGGACCACCGGCTGCGCCGGCGCCTGGGACTGAGGGGTGATGGGCGTCTTGTATGTGTCGCGTCCGGCCTTCGTGTTAATCGGGACGATGCCCAGCGTGCGGTCGAACCACGTCCGGTTTATCTCGTCCATGCTGGCGAAGCAGATGATGATGGAACCGACACCGAAGGTCAGCGTGCCGATGGTGCTTTGCAGGAGGAGTTTTCCCAGGCCCGCCCACCCCGCGGGGGCACCCGTGTCAACGCGCACCCAGCGCACGCCGGTCAGGCTCATGAGAGGAGTCGCGCCCGTTCGCACGAGCCTGATGACCACAAAGCCAAGCCATGCGAAAGCCATCACGCCAGTAACAATGTTCAGTGTGTTGAACGCATCCAGTGACATCCTGTAGATGACCAGCAGGTAGAAGGGGGCGAAGGTCAGCAACACATCGAGCGTGCCGTAGATGATGATGGCGAGAATACGCCACGCCAGTCGGCGCCCGAGGCTGACCGCGACCGTCCCCGCCAGGTGCGGAGGAACCTGAACGGGATACTTGCCCGGAACGATCATTTCATACATTGTCCGTACCTTTCAGGGGTGTGGCCTCGTCGGTGGCCACCGGTGTCGTCTTCTTCTGGCGCCACTGGGCGAGCAGCTCCGTGAGGCGTTCGAGGCGCACGCGCAGGGGAACCCTGCGCATCCACAGCGACCTCGCCGACAGGTGCGCCCAGTAGCGCCGATACCAGGGCGTCTTCCCCGAAATCGCGGCCACGACCTCGTCCCTGATCTCCCAGGAGCGTTCCGCCGCGCGCCCCCGGGCGCCCGCGTCGGAGAACACGACCGCGTCCATCGAACGGGCCATGAACACCAGTGCGGTGCACTGCTCGTCCCACCGGTGAAAGCCGGTGTCGTCTGGGATGTCGGCGCGGCGGTCGATCAGCCTCGCGTCGATGGCGCGCGCCTGCGTGAGCCGGGTCGCCCGAATCGGGACGCGCAGGCCCGTGTCCGTCGCGTAGTCGACCACGTCGTCCCACGCGCCCGCGCTGCGTTCCTCGTCAGTGCCGACCGTGCGCCTGCGTCGCCGACGCAGCGCCTTGAACAGGAGCATGCCCCAGATCGGGGAGAGCACCAGGATGCCCACGGCGCCCCAGCCCAGGATCGCGAGGAGAACACGGATCCACGCGGGCCAGCCGTCTTCGTCATCGTCCGAATCGTCGAAGGTGTCCGGAGGCAGTTCCGCGGGGTCCTGCGGCGGGTCTGGCGGCTGGAGCACCTGCGGCTTCGGGTCGGGCTTCGGCTTGGGGACCTCCGTCTGGGGGACGTGGTCGCGCGGGGGCGTCGGGTCGAAGGGCACCCAGCCCGCGCCCTCGAAGGGGACCTCGACCCACAGGTGCGTGTCCTTGCCCGTCAGCGTCAACTGTCCCGAGGCCGGGGTCTCCGGGTGGAAACCCATGACGATCCGGGCGGGGATCTGTCGCGAGCGCAACATGAGGAGCATCGCGACCGCATACTGGTCGTCATCGCCGATGAGCTGATCCGCGCTCAGGAAGTCTTCGATGCGCGACGTGCGGTGGCCCGGCAAAGACAGCTGATCGGAGCCGTCGGAGTAGAAGCCCTGATCGTGGAGCGTGCGCTGGATGGCGCGGACCTGGGCGATGCCAGGCGCGGCGTCCCCGATCATCTCATTGGCCGCGTCGGACACGTCGGAGGGAATACCCTCATCGGAGGGAGGCGTCATTGGTGAGAAGGCACGGCCTTCGAGTTCCTCGTCGCTCCACTGGTGGGTCACGATGCCGCTCACACGGTAGGTGTCCCCCTGCGCGAGGCGCACCGTGGACAGCGCCGTCTCTAGGTGGTCGTGGAAGTAGAGCGCGTCCGCGAGCTGCCCCGCGCGATCGGAGGTGTACTCCAGTGCCCGGACGCCGTCGACCGTGGGCACCCAGTTCCCCGAATAGTCTTCGACGCGCACGGTCACGTTCGAGGCCTCGGCGCCGGCGGGCAGCGGCGTCTCGTAGAACGAGGAGCCAACGTGGCGGAAACCCGACCCGTTAGCGTTCGCGGCGATCTGGATGACGGTCCCGTCGTAGTAGTCCAGGGTCGCCAGGCGGAGCCTGCCGCCCTCGGGCAGTCCGTCCACCGTCAGCAGGTCGGTGTCCTTATCGGTCGTGTTGAGGAAGCGGAACTGGGTGGCAGGGGAGTGATACTCCTGGAGGTTGAGCGGCGGCTCGACGTAGTCGCGTGCGACCACTCGGTGCGAATCCGTGACGACGATGCGCGTGAGGGGAACGGCGATCGCGAGGGCCAGGATGATCAGCGTGACCGCGCCGATGCCTCGGCGGGCCGTGGGAGTGACCGTAGAATCGTTGAACTCGACGATCCCGCGGCTGCCTTCGCGGCGGGCGCGACCGGTGACGTGCGCGGACCAGGCGATGCCCACGACCACGCTGAACAGGCCGATCGGCAGGGCGAGGGGAGCTAGCTGAGAACTCCAGATGATGCCCAGGAGCGCCAGGATCCCGACGGGTGCCAGCGCCCACAGCGGTCGCTTGGTGCGCAACACGATGGTGAGCGCGACGAAGGCGGTGACCAGGGCGCTCAGGAACGGCATGATCGCGGGGCCCACGAAGATGCCTGCGGGCGGCTGGACCGTCAGCAGATCCTTCCACGAGGTGATCAGGCCGACGACGAGCATCTGGATGGTTCGCCGCGTGGGCACCACGTGGAAGATCGTCGTCGTCGGGAGGGCCAGCGCCCCGCCGGTCAGCAGATAGGCGGCGGCGAGCGCCAGCGTCGACCCGATGGCGCGCACGCGCGCCGCGGCCGTGAGTGCGGCGACCAGGAGGCCCACGACCAGGCCCCCTAGGGCCGCGACGTAGCCTGCGTGTCCGCCGAAGACCGGCCCGTGAATGAGGGCCGCCGCGACGAGCATCGACACGACTGCGAGGGCGTCGACGCCGCGGCGCAGGGCCGGCGAGGTCGCGAGGGACGTGGGGGAGGGGTGGGACGTCATCCGAGGGCCTTCCACATTCCGATGGCGAAGTCATCTAGGGTCGGGGCGACGACGACCGGCGTGTTGCCGAGGGTGCGCAGCTCGAAGTCCGAGTCGGTGTCGATGCGCACGCCGGTGATCACCATGTCGAGGGGAAGCCGCGTGAGCGCCGCATGCAGGTCGGCCAGGTGCGTGCGCGATCCCGAGATGACGACGGCGGTCGAGGCCTGGGAGGCCTCGGTCCCGGCGCGCTGAGTGAGGGCGCTGATGCGTTCAGCGCCTAGGACGCGCTCCACGCCGGACAGGGAATCCATCGCGTGCATCGGGGTGGGGGTTTTCAGGTGGCCCGCCTGGGTGTGGACCGACACTTCTTTCGCGTCGACCAGGGCCGCGCGCGCCATGGAGGCAGCGGCGGAGACACCGATCTCGAATTCGTCGTCGCTGGCCCACGCGTCGGTGTCGAGGTCGAGGATGATCAGCAGGTGGGAGCGGCGCGTTTCCTCAAACTGGCGGACCATGAGCTTGCCGATGCGCGCCGTGGAGCGCCAGTGGATGGCGCGCCGGTCGTCGCCGGGCACGTACTCGCGCAGGGCGTGGAAGGACACGTCCGCGGAGGACAGGTCCTGCGTGGTCGCGCCCTCGATATCGCGGATGAAACCGACCGTTGAGGCGTTCATGGCGACCGTGCGCGGGTGAATGTAGAGTTCGGTGGCGTCGGACCACGTTTGGACGCGACGGACCAGGCCCAGGCTGTCGCCGCGGATCGTGGAGGCGGGGCCGACGGCCACGATGCCGCGCCTTGTCGTCGCGATCGCGAAGACCTCCTCGTGGCTCTCACCGCGGCCCAGGGGAGGGCACAGGAACGAGTTGGCGCCCGCGCCGACGCACAGCTCGACCTTGGTGGCGCGCAGGCGACGGGACGTGGGGTTGGTGACCGTCAGGGCGCCGAGCGCTTTTTCCCCGACCGTCACACGCGTGTTGGCCAGGCGCAGCGCGACGGTGTGTCCGGCCCGTCCCAGCGACCACAGGAGGGACAGGGCCACCAGGGACAGGCACGTGAAACCGAGGACGGCCGCCTCCACCCACGAGGCCAGGGAGCCCGCCAGGGCGGCGCCCGCCCCCACGAGCGTTGTCCCCCAGCCGAGCGGGGTCACGGAGGATCCGAGCCGCATGAGCGCGCCCACTCCTCGGACGCGGCGCAGCGCGTCGATGATGCGCCGCCAGGTGGATGCGACCGCCGCCGAGGCGCGCGCGAGTCCGACGCGCGCACGTGTGACGGCGTCGAGGCGCTCGCGCAGGTGGCGCTTGTCGGCGACGGAACGCGGTGCCACAGTCCTCAGCCCTTCATGACCGGGGCGGCGACCGCTCCCAGTGCCCGCTCGATGACGCCCTCGCGCGTGGCTCCGCCGAACTCGGCGTCGGGGTCCAGGACCAGCCTGTGCGCCCACACGCGCACCGCCAGGGCCTGCACGTCGTCGGGGATCACGAAGTTACGGCCCTGGGCGATCGCCCACACGCGGGCCGCGCGCATCATCGCGATCGCGCCTCGCGTCGAGACGCCGATACGGACCTCGGAGTCGGCGCGGCTCGCCTCGCACAGGTCTTGGACGTAGGCGGCGATCGAACGGTCGACGTAGTTGTTGGCCGCCAGATCCGCCATGTCGGCGACAGCCTTCGTGGAGATCACGGGGTCCAGGGCGCGCGTGCGGTCGGGAGCGGCCGAGCCGAGGATGACGTCGATGCCGGCCTCGCGGCCCGGGTAGCCGATCGACGTCTTCATGAGGAAGCGGTCCAGCTGAGCCTCGGGCAGGCGGTAGGTGCCGGCCTGCTCGACGGGGTTCTGCGTGGCGATGACCATGAAGGGGCGTCCCGTCTCGCGGCGCACGCCATCAACCGTGACCTGGGCTTCCTCCATGACCTCCAGCAGAGCCGACTGGGTCTTGGGCGAGGCGCGGTTGATCTCGTCGGCCAGGACGATCGAGGCGAAGATGGGGCCCTTGTGGAAGTCCCACGAGCCCGTGCGCTGGTCGTAAATGGTCACGCCCGTGATGTCGGAGGGCAGCAGGTCGGGCGTGAACTGGATGCGCGAATGCGTCCCGTGCACGGTGGCCGCGATGGCGCGCGCCAGCGCCGTCTTGCCGGTTCCCGGCGCGTCCTCCAAGAGCAGGTGCCCTTCGGCGAACATGCAGGTCAGCGCCAAGCGGATGACGTCTTCCTTGCCCAGGAGGGCCTTGCCGACGTTGTTCGTGATCCTCGTGAAAGAGTCCGCGAACCAGTGAGCGTTATCTTCGGTGACTTCCATTGTTGTCCTTAGGTGTTCTGAGGGTGATTTGATGCTGTGGTGGTACTAGTGGCAGTCGAAGCGTTCGTTGAAGTTAGCGGTGTGCGTCTGTACGAGGTAGATGCTCATCCCCTTGTAGTTCCAATTCGGTTCACCTTCCCAATCGCCGTTGCCATTGGTTGTAACTGTCACGGTTGCGGGCGATCCGGCCCAGTCGATGCTGCAGGTTACTGGTGAGTTCGGAGGCCAATTCGTCAGCCTGAGGCCCTGCTTATAGTGGGGAGCCGGTCCGCAGGAGCCGATTGTGCATTTGCCTTCTCCGCCCTTAAATCCGACGACGTTACGGGCGTACCTGGGGGCCGTGGCGTTGGCGCACTGTTGACTGGACTCGCGTGTTCCCTTTTCGCTCGATGTCTGGACGGCCTTGATGCACAGCTGCGCGCTATTGCCTTCGCCGACGTTGAAGGGGCGGTGGCCCGATTCCGCACTATCGACAGACGGAATTGTCTGGCTGGCGTTTCCGGTGAGGATCAACTGGGTGGGGCGGCCTCCGCTGGCAGCGTTGTTCCAGTAGCAGTCGACCCACCCGGGTCCGCCGGGCTGACACGATACGGATGGTGTCGCGGGGGGACCGAAGGAACTCACGGTGCCGCCGGTGGCCACCGCTTCGGATGTTTTATCGGTGCCGCTCTTGCGGACGGTCACCTTGACTTGGAGCGTTGCGTCGACACCATCCGTGAGTGCGGGGCTGGTGACGGTGTGATCGCCATCCCTGGACAGGGAGTCCCAGTGGACCCCGTCGGGCGTCCACTGGTAGTCGACGACGTCGTTCTTGCTCCATCCGTTGCCCGGCTGGAACTCGACGTTGAACGCGATCTCCTTCGAGTTACCCGTGGCCCTCAGTGACGTGATCGTGGGGGCGTTGACTTGGTCGACGGCCCACACGGTGGTTGTCGCCGCGGGCGAGGTGTGCGCTCCGGGATCCTTTGTGTCGTTGACGGCGGTGACGCTGATGGAGACCTGCTGCTCGGAGTGCTTGAGATTAATGGATGTGGAGGTGGACGGAGCCTTGACTTCAACCGGGTCGGCGCCGGTCGCACTGACCGTGTACTGCTCGATGTTACGACCGTTCGTATTGGACGGTTCGTTCCACGTGACCTGCGCGATGCCATTCGAGAAGGTGGCGCTGACGCCCGACGGGGCTCCCGGCGCGCCGTAGGGCGTCACGCCCTGGGAGAAGGACGACCACTCGGACGTGTAGTTCCTATTGCGAGCCCTGACCCGAACCGTGTACTCGTGGCCATTCGTCAGGCCTGAGATCGTCAGGGACGTCTTGTTTGCGCCGGCCTGTTGCTCACCGCCCGGCGAGAGCTCCACGTCGTAGCCCTCCAGGTCGGAACCGGTGTTGACCGGAGCTGCCCACGACACGGTGATGGACCCGTCTCCGGGCTTCACGGTGGGCGCGCCGGGGGTTTCGGGCTTGGCGTCGATGAGGACACTCGTCCGGTTGGACGGATCGGATTCCCCGACCTCGTTCGTCGCGGTGACCGAGAAGGTGTGCTCGGTGCCGTTCGTTCGCCCGTCGAAGAGACACTCGGTGACAGCGCCGCAGGACTTGGAGTCGCCCTGCGTGTGGTCGGTGACGGTGAAGGAGGTGATGGGGGAGCCACCAGTGGAACCCGTGCTCCACGACACCAGGGCCGTGCCCGCGCTGTTCGATACCGCGCTCGCCCTCGTGGGCGCGCCGGGCTTATCCAGGACGGTCGCCTGAATCGTTCCCTGGACCTCGCGCTCGACGTCCTTGGTCGCGTCCTGCACGCGGTAGGTCACGGTGAAGGAGCCGTTGAAGCCGGCGTCGGCCTGGATGGTCATGGTCGACCCCGAGGCCGTGGCGCTGCCGCCCGCGGAGGTGGCAGGATCGCCCATGATGGTGAGGGGCCCCTGGTCGGCCAGCGGGTTGGTCGCGTACTCGGAGACGTCGACGGTCTTGGATTCCCCGGCCTTGAGGGTAATCTGGCCCGGGCTGGTCTGCACGAGCGGCTTAGAGGACGCGATGACGTTGACGGGCACGCTCGCGCTCGCCGAGGCGCCCTGCTGGTCGGTGACCTCGATGGTCAGCTGCCCGGCCTGGCCCTTGGGCGCCTCGGCGTCGGCGGACACCGACAGGGTGGAGCCGGAGGCGGAGGCGCTGACGCCCTCCACCTGCTTATCTGTGATCGTGTAGGTCATGCCCGCCGGGTCGTCGCCGTCGGGGTCGCTGACCCACTGGTCCATCGCGATCTGGGAGGCGTCCTCGCCGGCGGCGACGTCGACGCGGGTCGGCACGATGCGCGGCGGGCGATTGTGGGCGGATTCGACCAGGACGGGCAGGGCCAGTGTGGACACGATGCCCGTCGCGTCGGAGGGGTCAGAGCCGTCCGTGACCTCCACGATGATGGAGGTCGGGCCCGAGAAGTCCTCCAGCGCAGTGTAGGTGAGCGTGCGTGTGTCCTTGACCAGTGTGGAGCCGTCCCAGCCGAGGCCGGCGCTGGCCTTGGAATCGCCGGTCAGCTGAACGGAGCGCCCGGACCTGGTCAGAATGTAGTCGTTGAGCGCGATTTCCTTGGTGACGCCGGCCGTGACCTTGATCGGCAGGGCGCGGGTGTCCAGCGTTGGCCGGGTGATCTCGGTTCCGGGCACGCGCACAATAGCCGACGCGGACAGTCCGTCGTGGTCGGTCACCGTATAAATGACGGTCTGTGGCTTCGGGGACAGGGGAATCGTCAGGGTCTCGCCGGAGGTGCCGATGCCCGAATCCGGGCTGGAGAGCGTATCGTCCTGGATGTCGCCGTCGGGGTCCTCATCGTTTGTCAGCACGTCGACCGAGACGGACCCGGAGGCTGCCTGCACGTCGGCCAGGGACACCTCGTCGTCGCGGGCGATGGGAGCAAGGAGCGGTGCGGTGGGGGTGACCACGACGGAGCACACGCCCTCGGCGCGGCCGCCAGCCCCGTCCTCGATGGCGTAGGAGATCACGTGCGTGCCCTCCTGCTGGGGCGCCGTAAAGACGATGCGCCCGGAGCGCTCCGTCACGTCGATGCCCGAGGGCGCGGACACGGACCCCTGCGCGAGGGTCAGGGGATCGCCGTCGGGGTCAATGTCGTTGGCCAGAACGGCGACCGACACCTTGGTGCCCGGACGCACCCTCACGGAGTCCGGCATCGCGACGGGCGCCTGGTTGAGCGAAGGACGAGGCGCGACGCCGACGCGGATCCCACCGATGGCCTGCTTCCCCAAGGCGTCCTCGACGACGTAGGTGAAGGAATCCGTTCCCTGGACGTCGTTGCCGGGCGTGTACTCGAAGTTCGACCCCACCTGGGTGACGGTCCCGAGGCGCGCCGACGAGGCCATACCGACGAGCGTCACGGAGTCGCCCTCGGCGTCGATGCCCTCCAACGGAATGGGGATCGTGACCTTGTGCCCGGCGACGGTGCGGGCGACAACGTCCTTCGGGCGCGGCGCCGTGTTCGTGTCCTCGTCCATGGCGACGACGGTCAGGTTGACGACGGCCGAGGCGACGTTACCGGCCGTGTCGGAGACCGTGTAGACGATGCGCCCCGAACCGGGCCGGGAGCCGCCGCGCACGCGCACGACGTTATTCGAGACGAAGACGCTGCCCAGGTCGGCGGGGATCTCGTGCTGGAGTTCGCTGGAGACCGTGAGCTTGAGCCCCGCGGGGGAGCGGTCGTTATCCAGGACCGAAACGGAAGCCACGTCCCCGACGCGCACGACCAGGGAATCGTCGTTCAGTTCGGGCGGCGCGGATTCGGTGTTGGCGGGGGCGGGCAGGATCGTCACCGTCGCCGAGGCCGTGGCAACCCCGTTGGACACCGTGTAGGTGAACGATGCGGGGTTTGAGAGGCCGGAGGGTGCGGTCACGCGCACCATCTGGCGGTTGACGAGTGCGACCGCCAGCGGTGAACCCGTGGGCACGTCTAGTTGCTGGACGGTGAGGACGCCGCCGGTGGGGTCCGAGTCGTTGGCCAGCAGGTCCACGAGCACTTGCCCGCCGTCGGGCAGGACCCCGAGGTCGTCCTCGGTGCTGGGCGGCAGGTCGGAACCGGTGGGGGCGACGTCCACGCGGATGATGCCGGTCGCGGTCGTGGGGCCGTCCGTGATCGTGTACGACAGGTAGTAGGTGCCGGCGGTATTGCCGTCCACCGTGATTGTTCCCGCCGTCGAATCCATCACGGCGGTGATGCCGGCGGGCACGTCGTCCACGGAGACGAGCCTGAGCGTGTCAGAGTTGGGGTCGGTGTCGTTAGCCATCGGCGAGATCGACGCGGATGAGCCTTCGCGCACGACGAGGTGGTCGGCGTTTGCGACCGGCGGCTCATTGGCGCTTTCCTTGACGGTGACGTTAATCGAGCCGTCGCCCGCGTCGCGCCCGTCGGACACGCTGATCGCGACCGCGTCCTTGCCGGGCGCGTGCCCGGCATCGATGATTTCAACGTTGCCGTTTTCGTGGGAGTTCACCGTCATCCCCGTGGGGGCGGTCGCGCCAGCCAGGAAGAAGGGGTCTCCGTCGGGGTCCACCCAGTTCGTCAGCCCGTTGACGGTGGTCCGACCGCCCTGACCCAGGGAGACGGAGGGCACGATCTTCTGCACGGGCGCCTCGTTGACGTCGTCGCCGTGGACGGTCAACGTCACGTGGGCCTGCGCGGTTCCGCCCCGCCCATCCGAGACCTCGTAATCGAAGGTCGACGTGCCCGACGCGTCCTTGTTGACGGCGATCTGCAGGGCCGCACCCTCTCGGGCGACACTGACCTGCCCGAGGGAGGGCTGCGTGAGCGCCGAGGCCGTCATGAAGTCGCCGTCGGCGTCGGAATCGTTCATGAGGACAGGAAGGATCACGGTCTTTCCTGCGCGCACCCCGAAGTCGTCGTCCACGGCCTCGGGCGGCGTGTTGTCCTGGTTGCGGTCGGGTGCGACCGTGTTGTCGATGTCGTCGACGGACTGGTCCTCGGTTTCTTTCTCAGACTCGAGTTTCGATTCCAGCTGATCCCAGTTGTCGACCAGGATCATGTCGGAGTCGGGCAACCACAGGCCGTCCTTCTCGATGTCGTTGAGGACGATGACGTCACGATTGGTGCGGAAAATAGCCTTTTCGGCGCTCGCGAGGGAGTCGACGACCATCTCCCGGTCATCTGCGTCGGAGGGGCAATCCCTCACGAACGCGCCGGTTGCCGACCAGGCCGCATACGCGCACTTGTTGTGCGCGACCGGGCGGGTGGGGTTGCCTCCGGGGGCGGGTGCCGGCACGGTCGTAGGGCTCCCGCCGCCAATGGGAACCCTGATGAGGGCGTCGGGGGAGGAGAGTAGGACCTCGTTCGTCTTCGGCCCGGTGTCCTGGAGGACGACGCGCTCACCGTCAATGCGCTGCGTCTTGCCGCCCGGCAGGTAGAGCGTGGAAGTGTCCCGATCCCAGACGACCACGTCGGTTCCGACGGCCGCGATCTGCAGGTAGTCGGTGGCGCCGATGCCCGTCAGGGGTGTGGTCTTGGTGTCTGTCAGCGCGCGGCGCTTCAGCAACGACGTCACGCGCCCAGCCTCGGCGGACACCGCGTGGACGTTGCCCTCCGAGTCCACGGTCGTGATCGCGCCGGGTACGTCAGAAATACTGGCGTCCGCATCGTCCGCGTTGATGGGCGCGGGGTGGTCTGCCTGCTGCACCCACACCTTGCCGTTGGGCGCGTCCGTGACCGCGATTGTGCCGCCGCGCACGTCCGTGGTCATTCCCCGGTAGTCCACTGCCGACGTCAAGGTGGCCGTTGTGACGTCAATGGGAGACAGCGTGTTGGCCGCCTGATCGGAGAGCTGGACCTGCTCGCCGTTCTGGAAGACGTCGAAGGCTGAGGATGCCGCGTGCAGCCCCGCGTCCATGAGGCGTGCCGGGACGTTCACGTGTGCGACGATGCCTCGCTTCGCGTTGGTGACCCACACGCCGCCGTCGTTGAGGTCGACCTTGGTTTCTTCGACGCCGGGCGCGATGAACGCCAGGACGAGTGAACAGACGCCGAGGGCTGCGACCGCGCCGGTGAGGACCGATCGACGGGGGTTCCGAATACGCATGCGGGGTCTCCAAGAAGAACACGTTAATGGGTATCCATTTCATGCTACGTCAGCCAGACAAGGCCCCTCGCCATCCGCGTGTACAACTTCTAGTACAGTCCTGCGCTCCCCATCGAACCCGCGCCGTGCACTCCTCTCGCGGGGGTGAGACGATACCGGCATGGACGCCGCAACCGACCTGACCCGACCCGCTGAGAGTGCCCAGGCCTCGTCCCCGAATCCGCAGCGCGGAAGGGAACCCTACCGTCAGCCGGGAGGATCGATCCTGCTGGCCGCCACCCCCATCGGGGACGTGCGCGACGCCTCCCCGCGCGTCGTCGAAGCCTTGCAAGGGGCAGACATCGTCGCCGCCGAGGACACGCGACGCGCCCTCGCTCTCGCCTCGCGCCTGGGCATCACGCTGGGTGGGCGCCTCGTTGCCCTGCACGACCACAACGAGGCCGCCAAGGCCGCCGGCATCGTCGAGGCCGCCCAGGGCGGGGCGCGCGTCGTCTTCGTCTCCGACGCGGGCATGCCCACCGTCTCCGACCCGGGCTTCCGCCTGGCGCGCGCCGCCATCGACGCCGGCGTGCCCCTATCCGTCCTGCCCGGGCCCTCCGCCCCCCTCGTCGCCCTCGCCCTGTCCGGCCTGCCCTCCGACCGCTTCGCCTTCGAGGGGTTCCTGCCGCGCAAGGACGGGGAGGCCACGCGCTACCTGCAGGACCTGGCCACCGACCCGCACACGCTCATCTTCTTCGAGTCGCCCAGGCGCGCCGCCGCCACACTCGCGCGCATGGCCGAGGTCTTCGGGGCGCAGCGCCCCGCCGCGCTGTGCCGCGAGCTCACGAAAGACTACGAGGAGGTGCGCCGCGGCACGCTGGGAGAGCTCGCGGAGGACGCGGGCGACGTGCTCGGCGAGGTGACGATCGTCGTCGCCGGGTACGAGCACAGCGCGCGCGCCGAAGACCACGTCGGCGCGGTCCTGGCGCTCGCGGCGGAAGGAATGCGCCTCAAAGACGCCGCAGCCGAGGTGGCCGCGGCGACGGGCGCGCGCAAGAACGACCTCTACAAGGCCGCCCTCGCCGCGAAGTGACGAGGCCGGGGCGCCGTCAGGGAATTTGCTCAGACGAGCAAGACGCCCTCCGTCATCATCCACTCGCGAGCCTGCTCTCCCAGCTCCTCGGAGACGGGGGCGGTCAGTTCACGCAGGACGCGCGTCGGGAACCCGGCGTGGACAGCATCCACGGCCGTGCACGCGACGCAATGCGACTCGGCGAGGCCCACGACATCCACGTCCGTGATGCCAGCCTCGCGCAGCGCCTCCTCCAGCGTCTTCCCATCCTCGGTCGTTCCCTCGAAGCCCGAGTAGGCGGCCTCGTACTGGCCCTTCTTGACCGTCACGTCCGCGCTGACGTTCGCGAGGGCCGGGTGCAGCTCGGCCTCCGCCGTGCCCGCCACGCCGTGCGGGGGCCACGTGTCCACGAAATCGGGGGTCTCCGAAAAGTGAGCGCCCGGATCGATATGCCAATCCTGCGTGGTGACGATCAGCTGGTACTCGTCGCGGTGCGCGTCCACGTAGGCGGCCACGGCCTCGGCGACGGCGTTACCGCCCGTCACCGGGAGGGCACCCCCTTCGCAGAACGTGGGCTGAACGTCGACGATAATGAGTGCGCGGGGCATGGGACCTCCCTGATACATCAGTAATTTCCCTAAGGGTATCACCCGGCTCACAGTCGGCGATCGCCTGTTTCGATTCCTCGACATGCGGCCGGTTCCCCGTTCGGGACAGCTACGCAGTATTGTTAGGGGCTATGAGTCGTATTCTGTCCGCCGTCGCATGGCCCTACGCCAACGGCCCCCGTCATATTGGCCACGTTGCGGGATTCGGTGTCCCCTCCGACGTTTTCTCCCGGTACATGCGAATGGCCGGCCACGACGTCCTCATGGTCTCCGGCACCGATGAACACGGAACCCCCATCCTGGTGGCCGCCGACGGCGCGGGCATGAGCGCCCGCGAACTCGCAGACCGCAACAACCGACTTATCGTCGAGGACCTCGTGGCGCTCGGCCTGTCCTACGACCTCTTCACCCGCACGACCGCCGGCAACCACTACCGCGTCGTCCAGGACATGTTCGCCACCGTGCGCGACAACGGCTACATGATCGAGCAGGTCACGCGCGCCGCCATCTCCCCGTCCACCGGCCGCACCCTGCCCGACCGCTACATCGAAGGCACGTGTCCGATCTGTGGCGCCGAGGGCGCGCGCGGCGACCAGTGCGACAACTGCGGCAACCAGATGGACCCGACCGAGCTCATCAACCCGCACTCGCGCATCAACGGCGAGACCCCCAACTTCGTGGAGTCCGTCCACTACTTCCTGGACCTGCCCGCCCTGGCCGACGCCCTGTCCGCCTGGCTCGACGAACGCGAACAGTCGGGCACGTGGCGCCCCAACGTCATCAAGTTCTCCAAGAACTTCCTGGAGGACATCCGTCCCCGCGCGATGACGCGCGACATCGACTGGGGTATCCCGGTGCCCGGCTGGGAGGACCAGCCCACCAAGCGCCTGTACGTGTGGTTCGACGCTGTCATCGGCTACCTGAGCGCCTCCATCGAGTGGGCGCGCCGCACCGGCGACCCCGAGGCGTGGCGCCAGTGGTGGAACGACCCCGAGGCCCTGTCCTACTACTTCATGGGCAAGGACAACATCGTCTTCCACTCCCAGATCTGGCCCGCCGAGATGCTCGGCTACAACGGCCAGGGTTCCAAGGGCGGCACCCCCGGCGACCTCGGCATCCTCTACCTGCCCACCGAGGTCGTCTCCTCCGAGTTCCTCACGATGGAGGGCAAGAAGTTCTCCTCCTCGCACGGCATCGTCATCTACGTGCGCGACTTCCTCTCGCGCTACCAGGCCGACGCCCTGCGCTACTTCATCAGCGCGGCCGGCCCCGAGACCTCGGACTCCGACTTCACGTGGGCCGAGTTCGTGCGTCGCACCAACGGCGAGCTCGTCGCCGGCTGGGGTAACCTGGTCAACCGCACGGCCTCCATGATCGCCAAGAAGTTCGGCGAGATCCCCACCCCCGGCGAGCTGCAGGACATCGACCGCGCCCTCCTGGACGCCGTCGAGGCCGGTTTTGCCACCGTCGGCAACCTCATCCGTCACCACCGCCAGAAGGCGGCGCTGTCCGAGGCCATGCGCCTGGTGGGCGAGGCCAACAAGTACGTGACCGACACCGAGCCCTTCAAGCTCAAGGCCCCCGAGCAGCGTGAGCGCCTCGCCACTGTCCTGTGGACCCTCGCCCAGGCCGTCGCGGACCTCAACCTCATGCTCTCCCCGTTCCTGCCCCACGCGGCCAACGACATCGACCGCGTCATGGGCGGCGAGGGCGCGATCGCGCCCATGCCCCACATCGAGGAGGTCGAAGAGCTCGACCCGCAGGTCCTGCCCGCCGACTTCGAGGGGCGCGCAGGCTACCCGATCATTACCGGCGACTACACGCACGTTCCCACCTGGGAGCGCCACCCGATCACGCCCGGCACCCCGATCGCCAAGCCCACGCCGGTCTTCGTCAAGCTTGACGAAGCGATCGTCGAGGAGGAGCTTGCCCGCTACGCGGACGTTCACCCCGACGACGTCACGGGGGCCTAAGCAGGGTTTTTCCTTGTAACGCCGCCCCTCGTGGCCGAGGGTGAGCGAGCGTGAATGCGCGCGGGCGGGACGGAAGCGTCCCGCCCGCGCGTTTGTCTCCTACGGGGTGTTACCGTGAGGTCATGGCCGAAGATTTTCTCGCGTCCGCCCTCGCTGCCGAGGCCTCGTCGCGCGCCCCTCACGATCCCGACTACCCGCTCTTCCACGTCGCGCCCCCGGTGGGCCGGCTGAACGACCCGAACGGCCTCATTGAGGTCGACGGGACGTACCATGCCTTCTTCCAGTACACGCCCGAGCATCCGCGCAGGCTCGTCTACTGGGGCCACGCCACCTCCCGCGACCTGACCCGCTGGGACTACCACGCCCCCGCGATCCTCCCCGACACCCACCAGGACGCGAACGGCGCCTACTCGGGCACCGCCATCGAGGTCGGCGATCACGTCGAGCTGTGGTACACCGGCAACTACAAGGACGCCGAGACGGGGGAGCGCGAGGCCACCCAGTGCGTCGTCACGACGACCGACATGGTCACCTTCGATAAGCAGGTGCCCCCGATCATCGGCCGCCAGCCGGAGGGCTACACCGCTCACTTCCGCGACCCACAGGTGTGGCGCGACGCGGACGGCTCCTATCGGATGCTGCTCGGCGTCCAGCGCGAGAACCTCACGGGCGCGGCCCTGCTCTACCGCTCCGCGGACCTGCGCGCGTGGGAGTGCGAGGGTGAGATGACCTTCCCCGACGCCGGCGGCGCCTTCGACGCCTTCGGCTACATGTGGGAGTGCCCCAACCTGGTGCGCCTGACGGACGAGGAGACCGGCCGAGCTCACGACGTGTTGATTTTCTGCCCCCAGGGTATTTCGCCCGAGCGCGAGGGCTTCGAGAACATCTTCCCGTGCGTCGCCGTCGTCGGCGAGCTCGTCGGAACCGAGCTGCGGGGCGCCGACGGCTCCTTCGAGGAGCTCGACCGCGGCACCGAGTTCTACGCGCCCCAGATCATGGCGCGCTCCGCCTCCACGCCGCCGGCGTTGCCGACCCTCCTCTTCGGGTGGGCGGGCAACGCGAGCGAGGACGACCAGCCCTCCATCGAGACCGGCGGCTGGGTGCACTGCTTCACCGCGCCGCGCGCCCTGAGCCTGCGCGGCGGCCGCGTCATCGCCCGCCCCTACCTGCCGGGCCTGCCACTGGCACCCGCCACGCTTGAGGGCGCCCCCGGGGACGAGGCAGGGGCCCGGATCTCGGAGCTCGTCGGCTCGCGCTCGTGGCGCCTGGCCTTCGACGCCTCCTACGAGGGGGCGCTGTCCGTGCGCATCGGCGAGGAGTCGGGCCTGTCGGTTACTCTTGAAGATGGACGCCTCACCGTCGACCTGAGCGGCACTCGCTACCCCCACGGCGGCCGCCGCGTCGTCACCCTGGACGCGGGGGAGGCGCGCCGCGTGGAGATCCTGCACGACCGCTCGATCACCGAGATCTACCTGGGCGACGGCTCGCGCGTCTTCACGACCCGCACCTTCCTGCGCGGCGAGGGCGCCGGAGTGGCGCTCTCGGGTGCCGCCTCCGTGACGAATGTGAGCGCCGCGCGCGCCGACTGAGCGACCCGAGGACGAGGCCGTGGCTGCTTGAGTGCCACGGCCTCGTCCCATGTGGGCGGTTTCTCATGTCGCTGGCGTGAGATTTCCCCTCATCACCTTGCCATAGTGAGGTCTGTCATCCTAATATGTCAATCGATTGCTACACACCGCCCAGCGCGCTGCGGACAATGACGTACTGCGTGGGTTTTTTAGAAAGGAATGTGGTCAGCGATGGATCACGCCAAGGTGGCAGGGGAGGTCGTCGAAGCAGTCGGCGGCGCCTCCAACATCAGCGCAGCAGCACACTGCGCAACCCGTCTCCGCCTGGTGATCGCGGACGAGTCCAAGATCAACCAGCAAGCCCTCGACGACAACGAAGACCTGAAGGGGACGTTCGCCGCCGGCGGCATGTTCCAGATCATCGTCGGCCCCGGCGACGTCGACCAGGTCTACGACTACATGGTTGCAAACCACGGCGTGCGCGAGGTCTCCAAGGACGAGGCCAAGGAAGAGGCCGAGGCCGGCGGCAATATCTTCTCCCGCTTCGTGAAGATGATCGCGGACATCTTCGTCCCGGTCCTCCCGGCCCTGATCGCCGGCGGTCTTCTCATGGCCCTCCACTCGGTGCTCACGGCCAAGGGCCTCTTCGGCGACCAGTCCGTTATTCAGATGTTCCCGGTGATGACCGACTACGACGCGCTCATCAACCTCGTCTCCTCCGCTGCCTTCGCGTTCCTTCCCGTCCTCGTCGGCTTCTCCGCTGCGAAGCGCTTCGGCGGTAACACCTATCTGGGCGCCGCGATGGGCGCCGCCATGGTGTCGCCCTCGCTGCTGTCCGCCTACTCCATGACGGACGCCGCGGCCGCCGCCAAGTTCTGGGCCTACACGGACCAGTCCTCCGTGTGGAACCTCTTCGGCCTCGAGGTCACCAAGGTCGGCTACCAGGCGATGGTCATCCCCACCCTGGTCGTCACCTGGATCATGTGCCTCATCGAGAAGAGCCTCCACAAGGTCCTCAAGGGCACCGCGGACTTCCTGCTCACCCCGCTCATCACGCTGCTGATCACCGGCTTCCTGGCCTTCGTCGTCGTCGGCCCCATCACCCGTGAGCTCTCCAACTACCTGACCTACGGCATCAACTGGGCATACACGACGCTCGGTCTCTTCGGTGGTCTCATCTTCGGTTTCTTCTACAGCGCCATCGTGGTGACCGGCCTGCACCAGTCGTTCCCGGCCATCGAGATCCCGCTGCTGCCCTCCAACGGCGGCGCCGGCGACTTCATCTTCCCGATTGCCTCCATGGCGAACGTTGCACAGGGCGCGGCCGCCCTGGCCGTCTTCTTCAAGACCCGCGACGCCAAGCTCAAGGGCCTGGCCGGTGCCGGTGGCGTCTCCGCCGTCTTCGGCATCACGGAGCCCGCGATCTTTGGCGTCAACCTGCGCCTGCGCTGGCCCTTCTACTGCGCCATGGTCGCGGCTGGCATCGGCTCCGCGGGCGTCGCCCTGCTGAACGTGCGCGGTCAGGCCCTGGGTGCCGCCGGCTTCGTCGGCTTCGTGTCGATCATCCCCCAGTCGATCCCCGCCTACCTGGCCCTCGAGGTCCTCGTCTTCGTCCTGTCCTTCGGCTTCACCTTCGCCTACGCCATGACGCGCGGCAAGGCCGACATGGAGGGCCGCGCGCCCGCTAAGAAGGAGGCTGTCGTGGCCGCCGCGGTCGCGGCTCCCGCTGGCGGTGCGGCTCCTGCCGCCGCGCCCGCCCCGGTTCCGTCCTTCTCTGACGAGGCCAAGGCTGATCTCTCCGTCGCCTCGCCCCTCGCGGGCACCGTGGTTCCGCTGGAGCAGGTCAAGGACGAGTCCTTCGCCAAGGGCATGCTCGGCCCCGGCATCGGCATCGAGCCCGCCGACGGCCTGGTTGTCGCTCCCTTCGATGGCACCGTGACCGTCGCCTTCCCGACAGGCCACGCCTACGGTCTGAAGTCCGCTTCCGGCGTCCAGGTCCTCATCCATGTCGGCATGGACACCGTCAAGCTGGATGGCAAGGGCTTCACGCCCCGCGTCGCCAAGGGCGACGTCGTGCGCCGCGGCGATGTGCTCGCCGAGGTCGACCTCGGCGTGATCCGTGCGGCCGGCTACGAGACCATCACGCCCGTCGTCGTGACGAACAAGAAGAAGTTCGGCGCTGTCACGCCGCTCGCGAGCGGGCAGATTCTGCGCGGCGACCAGCTGCTCGAGGTGACTCCTAAGGAGGCCTGAGCCGGGAGTCACTCCCGACGTAACGGGTGGGTGGCACCAGCAGCGGTGCCACCCACCTCTTTTCTGCTCTCGTCTGGGTGTGGCCACAGCGAGTGGTTTCCCAACAATGTCGCATGCAATTTCCCTGTAAACCTTTCATGCATTGAAATATGGGTGTTGCAATTCCAACGTTTGCGGGCCTGTCGAAAAGTTCGGGTAGCCGAATTGCATGCGAAATGTGGGGGAAGCGGCCGACGGTGACGATCAGAGGGGATAGGTGACCTGCTCACACATCGGGCCGAACGCGCAGACAGGTCCTGCTCACACATCAGGGCCGAACATGTCGAGAGGTGGCGAACATGCGGATAGGTTCTGCATACGCGGATAGGTTATGGCGATGCGGATAGCTTATTTACCTATCCGGATGTGGATAACCTATCCGCGTGCGGACCTGTGGGCCCTCGCGGGGCAAGAAATAAACCGGGTCAGCGATGAGCGGTGACCATCTCGCAGCACGTGAGGTGCTCAGGCGCTGATCGAACGCCCCGGAATCAGCGTTCCCGGGAACTCGATCGTGGGGGCGGGTGCCCCGGCCTCGTCGATGGTGTGCCTGGCCGCGCCCTCCATCTGCTCCAGGAGGATGTTGACGGCGGCGCGGGCGATTTGCTCGATCGGCTGGCGGATCGTCGCCAGGTGAGGCAGGGCGCGGCGCATGGATTCGGTGCCGTCGAAACCGATGACGGACAGGTCTCCGGGCACCGACAGGTCCCGGTTGCGCGCCCACTCCAGGACCTCCGCGGCGGCCAGGTCGTCCGTGGCGAAGATGCCGTCGATGGGGGCGTTGGTGCGCGCCTGGTCGAGGCTGCCCTGCACCATCGCAAAGCGCTGCGGGGTCGGCGTGTCGAAGGGGACGGTGATGACGCGCGCCTCCAGGCCAGCCCGCTCGACCTCGGCGCGAAAGCCGGCCTCGCGCAGGTTGCGTGGCCCCAAGCGGGACGTCAGGAGCAGCGGGTGGCGGCACCCCGCCTCGAGGAGCGCGCGCGTAGCCATCGCGCCCGCTTCCCGGTTCGCGCAGCGCACGTTCGGGATCGACGGGCTCAGCTCGCGGTCGATGGTGACCAGGGGCATGCGGATCGTGTCGTATTCGTTCAGGCCCTCGTTGTGCGCGCCGGAGATGATGCCGTCCACGCGGTTGCCGACGAGCAGGGACAGGTATTCGCGCTCGCGGGCGGCCCGTCCCATCGAGTTGCAGATCAGGATGCGGTAGCCGGCGTCGGCCAGGGCGTTTTCGACCTCGACGGCGAGTTCTCCGAAGAAGGGGAGGGACACGGCGGGAACGATCAATCCAACGGTCTGGGTGCTCTTGCCGTGGAGGGCGCGCGCCAGCGAGTTGGGGCGGTATCCCAGGGCGTCGATGGCGTCCGCCACGGAGCGCTTGGTTTTTTCTGACAGGTAGCCGCGGTTGTTGAGGACGCGCGAGACGGTCGTCGGACTGACGCCAGCGAGCTGGGCGACGTCGGCCAGCGTAGGTTCGCGGGAGCTCATGCTCGCTTTCCTTTCGTTGGTACTTCTCCAGTCTAGTCGGTGAGGGCGCGCGTGGCCGCCCGTCGGTGCGACGAGGCCGGGGCGGGCTCGATCGGGCAGGGCCGGTCGGCGTCGTGGTGGGGGCGCCTCTCGCATAGTTTTTCGCCATTTATGATGGTGATGCATCCCATCTAGCCGCGTTGTGGGATGGAGTTTTCAAATGAGTGCACTACGTCATAGTATGAGCGGTACGGGTCCACGTGTCTAACGATGGACATACCCGCATTCGAAAGGAACGACTATGATTTCCCGCACCGTTGCAATTGGTTCCTCCGTTGGCCTCCATGCGCGTCCCGCTTCCGTCCTCGCCGAGGCCGTTGATGATTCCGGCGTCGAGGTGACCATCGCGTTTGATGGCGAGGAGGCCGACGCCGCGTCGCTCCTCGAGATCATGACCCTGGGCGCCAAGCACGGCGACGTCGTCACGCTGTCCACCGAGGATGATTCCGCGGGTGCGGTGCTCGACTCGCTCGTCGAGCTGCTCTCGCGCGACCTCGACCAGGAGTGAGCTAATGGCGACGCATGACGTCCTGCACGGGATTGGCGTCTCCGCTGGCACCGCTGCTGCGCCTGCCGCTATCGTTCAGCCTGCACCCGGCGTTGACACGTCGGAGCCGGGCAGCGTCGATGCTGCCGCTGACGGCGCGCGTGTCCGCGAGGCGCTCGCAGCTGTTTCCTCGCGCCTGAGCGAGCGCGCGGCGAAGGCGCCGGAAGAGACGAAGGCAATCCTGAAGGCCACCGCTCAGCTCGCGGGCGACCGTGGCCTGGCTAAGGCCGTCGACAAGAAGCTGAAGAAGGGCCTCGGTATCACCCAGGCTGTCCACGACGCGGTCGAGGACTACGCGCAGATGTTGCGCAGCCTGGGCGGCTACATGGCGGAGCGTGCGACCGACCTGTACGACGTGCGCGACCGCGCGATCTGTGAGCTGCGCGGACTGCCCGAGCCGGGCGTCCCCGCGTTCGACGGCGCGGTCATCCTGGTGGCGCGCGACCTGGCTCCGGCCGAGACCGCGACCCTGAACCCGGAGACCGTCCTCGGTATCATCACCGAGGTCGGCGGCCCCACCTCGCACACGGCGATCCTGGCCGCCCAGCTGGGCATTCCCGCGATCGTCAAGGCCGGGGGGATCATGGACGTCGAGGAGGGCACCGTCCTGGCCCTCGACGGCGGCGTCGGCGAGGTCATCGTCGCTCCCACCGAGGACGAGATCGCCTTGCTGAAGGAGCGCTCGCTGCGCCGGGCGCAGGCGCTGGCCGGCTCGACCGGCAAGGGCGCGACCTTCGACGGCTACCCCGTCAAGCTCCTGGCGAACATCGGTACGGTCGACGACGCGCTTAAGGCTTCCAAGGTGGACCTGGAGGGGTCGGGCCTGTTCCGCACCGAGTTCCTGTTCCTGGAACGCGCGGACGCTCCCTCGCTGGAGGAGCAGACGGACACCTACACGAAGGTCCTGCAGGCCTTCGGTGACCGTCGCGTTGTCGTGCGCACCTTGGATGCTGGCGCGGACAAGCCGCTGAGCTTCGCGGATCTGGGTGCCGAGGAGAACCCCGCCCTGGGCGTGCGCGGCCTGCGCCTGTGCCAGAGGCGTGAGGATCTCATCGACACGCAGCTGCAGGCCCTCGCGGCCGCCTACAAGGCGACCGGCGCGGAACTGTGGGTGATGGCCCCCATGGTTGCCACCGCCAGCGAAGCCACGTGGTTCGCGGATAAGGCGCGAGGCTACGGCTTGCCCAAGGTCGGCATCATGATCGAGGTGCCCGCGGCCGCCCTGCGCGCCGAGCAGCTCCTGTCGATCGTGGACTTCGCGTCCATCGGCACGAACGACCTGACGCAGTACACGATGGCGGCGGACCGCCTGGACGGCAACCTGGCGCCGCTGCTCAACCCGTGGCAGCCCGCCGTCCTGGAGATGATCCGTCACGCCTGCAACGGCGGTCGCGCGACCGGCAAGCCGATCGGCGTGTGTGGCGAGGCCGGCGGCGACCCGCTGCTGGCCCTGGTCCTCACCGGTCTGGGTGTCGCCTCCCTGTCGATGGCACCCTCGAAGGTCAACGCGGTTCGTGCGGCCCTGCGCATGCACGACCTGGCGACCTGCCAGCAGATGGCCGCCTTCGCGGTGGATGCTCCCAACGCCAAGGAAGGCCGCGAGAACGTGCTGAAGCTGGTGGCTCCGGCCATGCTGGATCTGCTCTGATCGGAGGCTTCTCGCTACGAGACACGGGGTGGGCCCGGGAACCGATGGTTCCCGGGCCCACCCCGTTTGCGACGCCGCGTCGCGGTGATCTCGACGCGCCTAGTCCGTGCGGATCGCATCCGCGGCGCCCGACGCCTGCGCCGCAGTGTCCTTCCGCTTCTTCGACCGTCCCGAGAAGAGCGCCGTGATGATCAGGATGACGCCGATCGCGGCGACGGCGCTGATGCCGAGCACCGGCAGGTTGAAGGTCGAGATGTAGGCCTCGGCAATCAGGAATGCCCCGACCATGCACACTAGGACCGCCCAGACAAACGCGCCGACGCGCACGCCCCTGCTGGGCGCCTCGGGCAGGTCGCGGATGTTGACGGGCCACGCGGGAGCGCTCCACGTCTGGGCTCCTGAA
>NZ_ALIY01000116.1:0-1537 GCF_000283035.1 Actinomyces sp. ICM58 | reverse complement strand
TCCACACCCCCCCTGTGTGTCGCTAGCTAGCGAGGATCAGGCGTCGGCCTGCTCCTTGCGGCGCTTGTTGGCCAGCGCGATCGCACCGGAGCCGCCCACGAGGAGGGCGCCAGCGCCGATCAGGACGCCGATGCCGGCAGCACCGGTCAGCGGCAGGTTGAAGCCACCGTTGTGCGGGACGTCCTTGACGGTCGTCGCGAGGGTGTACTCGTTATCCTTGGTGGAGTTGGTCTGCAGGACCTGGAAGGCGATCGGGCGGGTCTGGAGCTCGAAGCCGTCGGGGGCCTTGACCTCGACGAGGCAGTAGTAGCCGGGGTTGGTGACGGCCTCGTTGTTCTCCCAGTCGTTGTTGCGCAGGCCGTCGATGGTGACCTCACCGTTGGCGTCGGTCTCGTAGGTTTCCTTGCCAGCGGGGCTCAGCTTCTCATCGAGGCTCGCGTCGACGGACTCGAAGTTCGTGGTCGGGGTGGACTGAGGCGTGCACTTGTAGACCTCGAACTGGGCGCCCGAGAGCTTGGTGGCGGTATCCTTGGCGTTGACCTTGGTGATCTTCACCTTGCCGAACTTGGAGACGACCTCGGAGTTCGGGTAGTCCGGCGGGGGAACGGTGCCCGAGTTGGGCTTCCAGCCGTTGGAGGGGGCGTTGGGGAGCAGGATGGCCTTGTTCTTGAACAGGCCGTCAGCCTCAACCTTGTCCTTGACGGTGCCGGACAGGTCCATCTGGACCTTGGTGGTGTCGTCCTTGCGGTTGTCGAGCAGCTTCTGGCGGCCCGCAGCGGTGAACTCGGCGGTCCAGAACATGGTCTTGTTGTCGGTGCCGGTGGCGGAGATCAGCTTGTAGTCGGTGTCCTTGACGAGGGCGACCTCGCCGGTCTTGCCGTTGATGAGCTTCAGGGCGACGTTCGCCTCGGGCAGCTCGACGCGCTTGTCGTACTGGTCGACGACGTCGTAGTAGTCGAGGGCCTCAGCGGCGGGCACGTCGGACTTGATGGTGTAGGAGATTTCGGAGCCGATGGCCGGGGTGGTATCGTCCTTGACCGTCTTGTCGATGCCTGCCTTGGAGTTCTTCGGGTAGGCGTGGACGTCGTAGACCCACTTGTTGAGGTCGGTCGGGTGCGTCATGGGCACCGTGATGATGAAGGGCTTGGAGCCGACGTAGCCCGCGGGGGTCTCCGTCTCGGTCACGATGTAGGCGCCGAGGGGGAGGCTGTCGAAGGTGGCCAGGCCGCCGCCGGCGGTGGTCTTGGTGATGGCAGCGTCGGTGCCGTCAGCCTTCGCGGTGTCAACGTTGCCGTTGTAGCCAGCGAGCTTCTCCCAGCCGGCCTGCGTGGTGAGGTCGACGTTGGTCAGCTTCTCGACGGTGAAGGTCGCGCCGTCGAGGGGGGTACCGTGATTGGAGGTGTCCTCAAGGCCGTTGCCCTCGGTGGTGCCGTTGGTGGCGTCCTTCACGTACTTGTGGATGGTGATGGAGCCGGTCTTGGTGGTGTCGAGGTCGACGAGCGACGGGGCGCGCGTGACGGTGGCGGCCAGGCCGAAG
>NZ_ALIY01000115.1:0-13829 GCF_000283035.1 Actinomyces sp. ICM58 | reverse complement strand
TGCGAGGCGCGGCGCGCCACCGCCGCCACGTACCCGAGCAGAGCGCCAACTACCAGTCCAACCAGGAGAAAAACAAGTGACATACCCATAGCGCCACGATACGAGGGGCCACGCACATCTGCGTCCCGCGGGCGGTCCGCAGGTGTCCAGCAACCAACCAGGGCAACGGTCAATCGCCTATCCTGGGTGTAAGACTCACGGGGGAGGGGCATGGAAGCCGTCGATTCGCGCGCGATGCACGTACTGATTCGTGACAGGGACTCGCAGAACTGGCAGGACCACACCTGGAAAGTCGCGAAGGCGTGCCGCGACGGAAATCGCGTCGTCGTCACCTACACCAACGGCAAACAGTATCCATACGGCGAGGATCGGGTACGCCTCTACGATCAGGTTGAGCGCCGCAAGGTCGACGCCCTCGATGAGATCCGGGTGTGCGGGCAGCGCTGGAACAACGTCGAGATCATCTGGACGCTTCGCCGCGCGGGTCACCCGCGTAATCCGCGCTACACGCTGGCGTATCGAAAAGCTGACGGCAAGCTCGCGCTTCGGCGCTACGGAAGCGACGAGGTGAGGGCGTCGTTCGCGACGCCGCAGCAACGAAAGAACGCCTCCATCCTTGACTACGTGCGCGAGGAAGTCCGCGCGCAGGCTCGACGTGCCGGGGCAACATTGGACACAAGCGGGCGCTATCGCAAGTGGGTCGGTGCGGACCACATGCTGCCCGACGCTATTCTCGCGAACGTGTGGGAGTGGCTCCCGAGCGCCCCGAAAGGCTCCGCCCTGGAGGCTTTCCTTGCGGGCGTCTCCTCCGTGAAGACGGGCGCGAGCGACCGGCTCATCATGCCCTTCCATTCCAACATTGATCAACGCAACGCGATCCGGGCCGCGCTCACGCATCAGATCTCGATTATCGACGGCCCGCCCGGTACTGGTAAGACGCAGACGATCCTCAACCTGATCGCTTCTCTTATCGCTCAGGGCAAGTCGGTGGGCGTCGTCGCAGGCGCCAACTCCGCGGTGGATAACGTCATCGACAAGCTGAGAGAGGAAGGCTACGGATTCCTGGTGGCCAGCCTCGGAAAAGCTGAGCGTGTCAAGGAATTCCACCAGCGTGAGGGGATTCTCGAGCAGCGGCGCGAGGCCTGGGCCAAGAAGGCGTCCACTGCCGCGCCGGGTGCATCCGCCCGTGCTAACGAGGTCGCGCTGCGGGCCGAGGAGGGGCAGCTCGTCGCCCTGTGGGAGGACGCGCGCGACATCCCGCAGATCCGGGCACGGCTGACCGCGACCCAGCGTGAGTGCTTCCTCTTCGAAGAGAAAGTGAAGGAAAGTCGCCGCCCGCTCGCGGATATTTCGCATCTGGCCGTCGTTCGGCGCACCTCCGAGACCATCGCTGACCTGCTTGCCCTCGCCCGCTGCGCGCCGAGGCCTGGGCGCAGCCCTCGGGGCTTCATCGAGCGGGTGCGCCGCTACTTCGCCTACGGATCGTTGAAGGGCGTCGACCTGGGGGACCCGGATGTCCAGTCGGCGCTCCAATTCGCCTTCTACGAGGCTCGTGAACGCGAACTGACCCAACGCATCGAGGAAGCGGAGGCGCGCGCGGCCCGCCACGGCCTCGTCGAGGTGAGTGCGCAGTACCGTCGCCGTTCCCGCGAGGCTTTGGACGCCGCCCTCCGGGACCGTTTCGAGCGCGAACGGCCGAGCCGTCTGAGCCCCAATCAGTGGCTCAACCGGCAGACGGACATTCTGTTGCGCACCTACCCGGTGGTCGCATCCACTTGCTTTTCGATCCGTCACAACCTGGCCGAGGATACGCTGCTCGACTGGATCATCATCGACGAATCGTCGCAGGTCCTGCTCCCGGAGGGAATGGCGGCGCTGAGTAAGGCTCGCAACGCAGTCATCGTCGGTGACGCGCGGCAGATCGGGCCGATCTTCCAGGGGTGGGACGAAAGCAAACGGCAACCGCCCGCGAAACGATTTGATGTGCGCAAGGTGTCGCTGCTCGATTCCGTGAAAATGATGGCCGAGGCCGCGCAGGTGCCCAGCACCTTGCTGAAAGAGCACTACCGCTGCCACCCCGCAATCATCGAGTTCTGCAACCGCATGTACTACGGCGGCCAGCTCATCCCGATGCGCGTGCCGACGGAGGATGCCCCCGATCCGCTCGCGATCGTCTACGCCGCACCGGGAAACCACGCGCGGCGGCCTGCGCGCGGGGGAAGCTTCTTCTCCCAGAGAGAGATCGAGATTATCGCCCAGCTCGAGGAGTTGCGGGTCATTCGCGAGGGGATCGGGGCGAACGATAAGGACGAGTCCGGCGACTTCGTCCTCGGCGTTGTGACTCCGTTCCGGGTGCAAGCGACCGGCCTGCGCCAGCGTATCCGCGCGGACCTCGGGGAAGGCCAGCACGCCCGATGGCTGGCGGAGACCGCGCACAAGTTCCAGGGGCGCGGCGCGGGAACGGTCATCTTGTCGACGGTTCTCAACGCGCACGACCGGGCCGCCGCGCGCGAGTTCTACGATTCTGACGCCATGACGAACGTCATCGTGTCGCGCGCCAAAGACCGGTTCATCGTCGTCACCACGCACGGAGGCGTCCGCTTGAGCCGAAACATTAGGACGCTGCTCGATTACATCGAAATGTACGACCCAAGCGCCGTCGTCCAGTCCGACATCGTCTCCATTTTCGATGTCCTTTACAACGCCTACAGCGCGTCGCTCGAACGTTACTCGCGTGCCAAGTGGGCCGACCGTCGGCGCTCTCCCGCCGAGAACGTCGCGGACCAGTGCCTGCGCGAGATTCTTGCGGAACCGGCCTATTCGCGCTTTGGTTATCAGATCGAGGTGTTCCTTAAAGATGCGCTGCCGAATACGCGCCGCCTGAGCGAGGAGCAGCGTGCCTTCGTGTTCACGGATAGTGCGCTTGATTTCGGCGTGTATTCGCGGGTGACCGGTCGCCTTGTCCTCGCCATCGAGGTCGACGGCTGGCAGTACCACGGTGCCAGTGATACTCAGCGCAAGCGCGACGCGCGCAAAGACTCGATCATGGCCGCGTACGGCGTTCCCGTCCTGCGCTTGCCGACGAACGGCTCGGGGGAGGAACGACTGATCCGAGAGGCGTTGGACAAGCTGCTCTGATCGGTTGTTGGTGTCCGATAAGACACTATGACAAGTTACGAGCAAGCTCAGAGGCGTTCACAAATAAGAGGAATTTCTTAGACGTGTGAAATTGCTTCGTGCGTGTCAGAACCCAATGTGTACTATGCTAAAAATATGGGATAGGAATTATGTCCCAATAGATTCATATGTAGGAGTTGTACTGAAATGCTACCCAAAGATAAACTGCGGACAGTTCAGCCGATGGTGTCACATGCCGGTCGACAATTTGAGGCGCGCGAAGAACGTGCATTGTATGCGCTCGCGTCCCCGGCGGCATCTACATTACCGGGGTCGGAAAGAGGCGTTATACTCGTCTCTGAGGTGCCTGGTCCACTTGGTCAGCCAGACTTTATTGCGCTTGTTGGAGGTAATCATTGGCTGGAACGGAGAATATCTAGTGGCATTCCTCCTCAGCTAGTGCAAGCAGACTGTGCTGTTCTCTCAATGTTGCATGTGAATAGGCCTCTGTCGGAATCGAGTTTGTTACGTCGTATTGGTTGGTCTTCAACTGACTTGGCTCCGGTGTTGCGAAAGTTACATCGTGCGGGGGCGGTTAAGATTACGAAGGGTGGGGCGTACTGCGTTATCCCCGAGCTAGTTCCTCAGGGGACTCTCTTTGCTCTAGAAGCAAAGGTGAAAAACTGGCAGCGCGCGATGATTCAGGGGCGTGCATACCGATCCTGGGCAGACAATTATGTCGTACTGCTTGGAGGGGTCGGCGCCATTGCAAGGCAGCGTGCAGTCGAGGCAATAGTAAATGATGAGGCAGGGTTGTTTTCGGACCATCGATGGATTGTGAAGCCCAGAGCGAGGCGAGCGAATGTTGCCAAGCGGCTCTGGGGCTTTGAATATGTTTATGCAGCGATTGTCTCGTCAGTCCCAGCCTTCCGCAGTGGTGAATAGTCTTAACCCCTGTTGGAATGGATGAATCCAGTCTTCTGCACTTAGTGAGGCGCCGGTGATTGAGGCCACTGTCTTCCATGTAGGAAGGGCCTGCTCGTAGTGGTTGCACAGCGCTTTAACGCGACTCTCACCTGAAAGTAAATTCAATTCGGATACAAGTTCGCTAAGAACTTGTGCGTGATGCTTGAAAGCTTGTTCGGGTTTCGGGCCGATTTCTCCGGGAGCAAGCTGCTTAGCCAACGTTGGTTTTTCTGAAGTGAGCGTCATATATTCGCGTTTTGATAATCCCCCCATGAGTCCGTACAACGTTGGGCGTTGATACCAGCCTCCTCCAGGCTGATCGCTAGGTCGTTCCTCGAAATCTTGGTAGGCGCAGATCCGTTGCCGTAAGTCCCAGCCGGTGGATATAGTCGAGGCGCCGGCGGCTACTGCTGGCAATCCTGCGAGGTCGCCAAAGGAAATGTGAACGGGGCGGTCTTGGCTTAGCGCGTACGTTGTTCGCATAAGGCCGTAAATCTCTTCAGGTGTTGCTTTTGGGGGCATTGAGTTATTGTCGCGCGTTACGACAAGGAACCAGCCAGATGGCTCTAACTGATTCAGTGCTCCAATATGAGCGTCAAGTTCATCTTCTGTACTCCAAAAGTGCTGATCTCCTGCGATAGTGAGCCATGTCTTTCCTTCAATGTTGATAGCTTCGCAGCTCATTTCTAAAGCTTGTTGACTCTTTGTGGAGTTTGGCGCTGTTAGCAATAGTGTGGGTGCAAGCAGTTGGCTTCCCAGTCTGGTCTGAATTTCGTAAATTCTTTTAATGTGTATCTTTAAGTCTTTTGGCGTAGTTATTTCACATATCCTGTTTGATAGGCCCCATGTGTTATAATGTTTAAAATCCGTGGTGCGTGGCATGTCAAGTGCGTAAGTCATTGGATCAAACCAGAATTCACCTCCAGCTTCCCGGATTGCATCTGCTGTATCTTTTGCTGACCTTTTGTAACCATTAGAGTTATCCGGCGAGGTAAAAGGCGACAAGCATGCGCCGATTGCGTACCCGTCGCGAATCGCCCTTGTTGCCCAGCTGCTTAGGTTATTCCTGGCGGTGTCGCTAATTAAAATGCTCATCGTGCTTCCTTAAGTGCCTGGTATAGCTCTGTTCCATTTCGGAATCGTCGGGCGGGTTGTGCGTGCAGCCCTCTTTCTATAACGCGCATGAAATCCATAGGGAGATCTGTGCGTAGATTGGAGAGTGGCGCATGATTGGCCCTGCGTAGGCGTTCATAGTAGTCACGTTCATCTCCATTGAAAGGGATGGGGGACTTGCCTGTAGCGGCAAAGTAGACTAGAGCACAGCAGGCGAATACATCTGATGCTGGTGTAGGTGCGCCCGAATATCGATTGAGGTGCTCGGGTGATAGAAAGCCAAATGTCCCCGGTTGCCCCCCTATAGTAAGGCCGCTCCGGAGAGTATGCTTGGCGAAACCGGGATCCATAACGACGTATTTTCCAGAATTGAGTCGCTGTACGTTCCCGGGACTAAGGTCGCGATGAACCACTTTTGCGTTGTGAAGGGCACCTAAGCCGGAAGCAACATCAGAGGCCATTCTTTGAAGCTCCTCCACATTTTCGAGGGGACAACAATGGCGAAGATCTTCTCCGTTCAAGTAATCTTCCAGCCAAAATACCGCTTGAATTGGATCGCCAATAGAAGTCAGCTCTGACTTGACGGTTACTACGTTTGGGTGGTTTATGCTTTGGAGTAGCTCAACCTCTCGTCGCGCTCTTTCTAATGCGGCGGGATCGTTAACGGACTGGAGGTCAATCAGTTTCAATACGCGTTGTTCTTCTTGGGCAGTGGTCACAAGATGTACCTGTTTCTGGCCTCCGGCGGTTAGGGGCCTGATTTGGCGTACCTTCAAGGACCTGCATGCCTTGTTTAGTAGAGAATCGGTCATGGTAACATGATGTCATATTTGACATCGTTACGCATCGGTTTGCGATGTCTAACTCTTCTCGTGCTTCTGTTGACTTTGGTTTCTCTTGAGTGCGGTGGTTGCTACGAGTAGCCGTTGTTTAGTCTTTCTCATAGTGGTGCTAGCGTGTATCTAGTTGTGACGACGTGAGACGGTTAGAATAGTGTCAAGTTGGTTCTAGTTTTACTATGGGGCTGTATGGGTCCTACGCCACCACCATGGCGGCCGTTCCCGCGCACAGGAACGCCAAGCCAGCCAGGTAGCGACGCGTGAAACGCTCGTGAAACACCGCCGCCGAGAAGGCGACAGTCACCAGGATCGACAGCTTATCGATGGGCACCACCACCGAGGCGGGCCCGCCCTTCAGCGCGCGATAGTACGCCAACCACGACGCGCACGTCGCCGCCCCCGACGCGACGATGAACGCCAGCTCGCGCGCCGGAACCGACCGCACCTCGCGCGCCCGCCCCTGCGCGGCCACGACCACCCACGCCATCGCCAGGACCACCAGCGTGCGCACCGCCGTCCCCAGCGTCGGATCAACCCCCGAAATCCCGACCTTTCCGAGAATCGACGTGAGCGCCGCGAACAGAGCGGAGGAGAGCGCGTACACCAGCCAGCTGCCACCCCCGCTCAGCGCACGAGGCAGGCCCGACAGGTCGGAAGGCTCGACCATGAGGAGCGTTCCCACCGTGATCGCCACGATCCCGGCCGCCCCCCACGCGCTCACCGGCTCGCCCAGCAGGACCAGCGCCAGGACGATCGCAAGCACCGTCGACAGCTTGTCGATGGGAGCCACCCGAGACACGTTCCCCCGCGCCAGCGCCGCGAAGTAGCACAACCACGAGGCGCCCGTCGCCAACCCGGACAACACCAAGAAAACCAGCGAGCGCCCATCAATGACAGCGACACCGGAGGCTGTGCCGGTCAGCGCAGCCATGCCCCACGCCCCCGCGACCACCACAACCGTGCGCAGCGCCGTCGCGACCGTCGAGTTCGTCGTCGCGACGCCCGCCTTTGCCAGGACAGACGTCAACCCAGCGAACAGGGCTGACAAGCAGGCGGCGACAATCCACATGCCCCTACTGTACGTCCTGACACACCCGAGGCCGGGGTGCGGCCACGCGCCCCCGCCGCGCCCGTGCTGCCCGACTACGCCCCGGCCTCGTGCCACAGCCCGACTGGAGTCCCACGCGCGATAGAGTGATCCCGTAAGCGCGCGCTGCCGGTGCGCGCACAGACGTGAAGGAGCGCAATGTTCGACAAGACGAATGACTATGGAGTGGGCGACGAACTGCGCGGCCTCACCCCCGTGCAAGAGGCCGAGGCCGAGCACCGCGGACTAGACTTCCTCACCAAGATCGTTCGCCTCCCGGGCGTGCGCATCCGCCGCGACGAGTTCTTGCGCCAAGAACTCGCCAAGGTTCACGCAAGCGACGACATCATCGCGCGCTCCCTCGACACCAACCCCGCGGCGGCGGGCGTCCCCCTGGCGGTGCTCGACGGCCTCGCGGAAGAGACAATCTCCTACGAAACCAACAAGTCGGCCGCCATCTCCTTCGCGGCGGGCATCCCCGGCGGCTTCGCGATGGTCGCCGCGATCCCCGCAGACCTGACGCAGTACTACGCGCACGCGCTGCGGATCATGCAAAAACTCGCCTACCTGTACGGGTGGCACGACCTCGTCGCCGACGCGGACCAGACCGACGACGACACGATCGGCGTCCTCGCCGTCTTCTTCGGCGTCATGCTCGGCGTCGGAGGCGCCGCCCAGTCGCTGACGGCTTTCGCGCGCCTGGTGGCCACCACCGCCTACCAGAACCACGTCACCAAGAAAGCCCTCATGGGCATCACCTGGTACCCGGTCGTCAAATACTCCCTGCGCGTCATCGGCATCAACATCACGAAGAGCACCTTCACCAAGAGCGTCTCGAAAGTCGTTCCCATCATCGGCGGCTTCGTGTCGAGCGGCCTGACCTTCATGGCGCTTCAAGCCCAGTCCTCCCGCCTCAAGGCGCACCTGCGAGAGCTCCCGCCCCGCGGCATCGACGCAGAGGCCTGGGCTCGCCACGTCAACGACACGACCCCGGCGCGCGGCAACCAGGTCAGCGCCGACGGAGTCCAAGAAACCATGAAAGGCAAAGCGCGGGTTGTCATGGTCGGTGTGAAGAGCGCCGCCTCAGGCGTCGTCACCGGGGCCTCGAGTGCCGCCTCCGGCATCTCGAGCGGCGTGAAACAGCGCTTTCAAAAGCACAAATAGGCCCCCACACGCGAGGCGTGGCCGACCCCGTCCGTCCGCGCACCCGCGCCCTCCGCGCCCTCCGCGCAGGGCGGCCACGGCCTCGTCCCGGGCGTGTTTAACGCGCCACTGTTTCACCTCCCCGCCCACCCACCCGAGGGCAAACCTGCCACCATATGCGGGTGAGTGAGACGAAGACACCAGCCCTGCTCTCCTCGACGCAAGAGGCTGGACCCCTGATCCTCCAGGCCTTCGCCTGGGATATGACCGCGGATGCGAGCCACTGGCGCTACCTCGCCGAGAATGCCCAATCGATTGCGGACCTGGGCGTCACCATCATCTGGCTGCCGCCCGCCTACAAGGGCCATGGCGGCGTCAAGGACGTTGGCTACGGCGTTTACGACCTGTACGACCTGGGCGAATTCGACCAGAAGGGGTCCGTGCCCACGAAGTACGGGACGAAAGACGAATACCTGGCCGCCATCGACGCCCTGCACGAGGCGGGGATCGCCGTGTGCGCCGACATCGTCCTCAACCACCGCATGGGCGCGGACGCCTCCGAGACCGTGCGAGCTACCCCGATCAACCCCCATAACCGTCATGAGGCAATCGGCGAACCCGAGATGATCGAGGCCTGGACCCGATTCACCTTCCCGGGTCGAGCGGGAGCCTACTCCGACTTCACATGGGACTGGACGTGCTTCCACGGCATTGACTGGGACGCGGCGACGGGGCGCGAGGGACTGTGGCTCTTCGAGGGCAAGCACTGGAACGAGTCCGTCAACACAGAGTTCGGCAACTTCGACTACCTCATGGGCTGCGACGTGCACGTCACCGATCCCCGCGTGAGCGAGGAGCTGGACCGGTGGGGCCGCTGGTACGTGGAGACGACCGGCGTGGACGCGCTGCGCCTTGACGCCGTCAAGCACGTGGGTTCGGACTTCTACGCGCGCTGGCTCGAAGACCTGCGTGCCTCAACCGGCCGTCTGCTGCCCGCCGTCGGCGAGTACTGGAGCGGAGACGTGCGCGAGCTGGAGCAGTACCTGCGCGAGGTCCCCAACGCGATGCTTTTTGACGTGCCCCTGCACTACCACCTCCACCAGGCCTCGGTCTCTGACGGCAACGTCGACTTGTCGCGCCTGTGGGAGGGCACGCTGACGGCATCGATCCCCGAACTGTCCGTCACCTTCGTCGAAAACCACGACACCCAGCCCGGACAGTCCCTGGCATCCACGGTCGCCTCCTGGTTCAAGGCCGCCGCCTATGCGCTCATCCTCCTCAACGAGGCCGGGGTTCCCTGCGTCTTCTGGGGAGACCTCCTGGGGACCCCCGAGACCGGCGACCTGCCCGCCGTGCGTGAGCTCCCCATCCTCATGGGCGTGCGCTTCCGCGCTGCGATCGGCCCCCAGCACAACGCCTTCGACGACCCGGACGTCGTCGGTTTCGCCCGCGAAGGCAGGGCGGACGTGCCCGGCACGGGCTGCGCCGTCATCCTATCCGACCGCCGCGCCGCCGAGAAAACCCTGTCCGTGGGCGCCCACCACGCGGGCGAGGAATGGGAGTGCCTCATCGGCGGCCACCCGCCCGTGCGCGTCGCCGACGATGGGACGCTGACGGGCCTCGTCAGCGACGGCGGACTGAGCGTCTACGTGCCGAGCATCTGACTGGGAGCGGGCCACGGCCTCGTCCCCTCGGCGAGGCCGCGGTTGCCCGCGCGGAGAAGGCCCGCACTCGGGCAGGTCGGCCCCGCGTGATCGGCCCCGCGCGCTCAGGGGCGCTCCTACTCGGCGGTGCCGCCCAGGGCACGGGCAATTGTTCGTGTCGGGACGACCAGCTGCAACGGGCTGACCGCAGACTCCAGCGCATCGATGTGGCGCATGTAGAAGGCGCGTGCCTCCTCGTCTTTGCAGTGGATGAGAAGGGCGGCGATACCGAATTGGTCGGACGCCGCGAGTGTCCTGCGGAGCGCGTCGAGCAGCAGCGTCGTACCCACGCCCTGGCCTTGCACCCTCCGATCGACGGCGAGCCGGGCCAGAAGCATGCACGGAATGGATTGGGGCCGGTGGGCGGCGAAGCTTGCCGGCGACCAGTCGCGCCGGATCGTCGCTGCAGCAAGTGCGTAGTATCCGGCGACGCGCCCGCCCTGCTGGGCCACGTATGTCACCGCGTTGTGTGCTTTCTGGTTTTGCCAGGAGTAACGGTGAAACCACTGGTCCAGCTCGTCGTTGCCACACGTGAAATCTCCGCGTCGATCGTGGCGCTCCAGCCGTCGAGGAGGCTCCAGTGTGGGCTGTCCTATTGCGTCCATGTCAGCGTCGATCCGACGGGGGAGGGGCGGGAAGCGAGGGCGCGGATCCGCGCCGTCGGCAGGGGGTTGTCCAGTGCCTCCAGGAGGTGGTCGAAAGCGTCGTCGTCCGCGGTAAATTCCGTTTGGTCTGCGAGCGCTCGATCTGCGCGGTCCAAGGCCGAAGCGAGCACGAAATCACTCAGTGACGTCTGCGAGGAAGCTGCGACGTAGCGCAGCTTCTCCTCCTGGGCGGGAGTCAGTCGCAGATTGATACGCGAGGACTTTGTTGCGGTCGTTTGTGTCGGCATGTCGCCCCTCCCTCATGTACATACAGTGTATGGCATCGTCAAGAGTGGGGCGCGGCGACGCGCGACACGGGCCACTGCCTCGTCCCCTCGGCGAGGCCGCGGTTGCCCGCGCGGAGAAGGCCCGCACTCGGGCAGCTCGGCCCCGCGTGATCGGCCCCGCGCTCAGGGGCGCTCCTACTCGGCGGTGCCGCCCAGGGCGGGGACGCGTTCGATCTGGTCCTTGAAGAACGCCTCGGCTGCCGAAATGAAGCGGTCGATGTTGTCGAAGAGCTGCGCGTCCGTCATACCCAGGCGGATAATCGTGAACTGCTCCGCGCACAGGCGCTGACGGCCGTCATCCAGCGTGGCGACGTAGACCTTCGGCCACGTCGTCGAGCTATTCCAGTCGTTACACCCCTGGAGCAGGCGAGAACGCAGCTCCATCGACACTTCCTCACGCACGGCACTCCACATGCACAGGTCTGTGCCGTCGTTGGCGATGGAGAAAATGAAAAAGCCGTGCGTGAAGCCGGTGTGGAGACGCCCATCCTCCACCTCGTAGGTGTAGTCCTTCTCCTCGAAATAGCTGACGAGGCGCGCGAAGTCGACGGGGCGGACGATCCTGCGCCGATCAAGGGCACGCTTGCATTGCTCGATCAGCTCGGGCGCGTAGGCGTTGGACGGGTCCATGGCGACGCACTGTTCGAGGTACGTCAGGGCGCTCTCTTCCTGGTCCAGCCAATACAGGGCGCTACCGATGCGGTAGTACCACAGCGGGTCGGACAGGCCCTCCGCCTCGACGCTGCGCAGCAGCTCCGCGGCCCGGTTGATGTGCTCGGAGAAGGAATCCATGTACGGCTGCGCGTAGTTGATATAGGCGCGCGCCAGCAGACACGTGAGCTCGTAGCCCATCGATGATGGAGGCAGCTGTTCGATCAGTGCGATGATCTTCTGATGCTCACCCTCGTCGTGCAGGGCGTTGACCCGATCAATGAGCTGTGCGCGCGAATCCACGGTAATTCCTTCGTCGTGAGGCCACGAGTGATGACCAAGACTCCAGCATAACAGGGCGGTGGGCGCCCCCACGCTCCGTGACGCCGCCGAGTTGTGTAGGGTGGCAGCGTGAAAGAAACCTCCAGGGGCCACGAGCCTGCCAACGAGCAGGCCCGCGCACGCATGAGCGCCGGCGACGCCGCCCAGTGGGAGGAAATTCAGCGTTGGAAAGAGGCCCAGATCAGCCCCAGGCGCCTTCGCGTCATCTCCCAGCGCCTGCGTTCCTACCTGATGGCGCCCCTTGGCACGATTGTGTCTGTCGCCCGCAAGGTCCCCGGGGGCGCTGCCGTCGCCCGGGCGGTGTCCGCGGTGGGGCTTGGCCTCATGGAGAAAGCGACTTCGGTGTCCGAGGCCTCGGTGCGTCGACGCCGCATCCTCAGGGCGTACCGCAAGGCAGGCTACGACGTCGAGTGCCTGGAGGACATTCGCCGTCTCGGCCTGGACCTCGACCAGATTCGCCCGGTGAGACCCCACCTGAAGATCGCGTATTCGAGCGCCGCAGCCGCCGAGGGGGCGTTCAGTGGCGTCGTCGCCTCCGGCGCTTCGATCGCGGCGGTCCTCGGCCTGGGTGTCGCCTCGGCCCCCGGGATCGCCCTCACGGCCTCGGTTATCGCCCTCGACATCGCGACCTTCCTCGGTGCCGCGACGCGGCTCGTGTCCCACACGGCGGCCTACTACGGCTACGACACGGTCGATCCCGCCGAGAACCTTTTCGCCACGATGGTGCTCTCGCAAGCGATCGATCCGGAGAGCGCCGGGGAAGGCGCAGTCGTGGAGAAGCAGACGACGATGATCGCCTTCAACAAGGTGATGCGCGACGTCGCCAAGCGCGGACCGATGAATAGCGTCGGAACCAACGTGTTCTCAGCCGCCATAAACTCCCTGGTCGCCTCCCTCGGCGCGCGTCTGGCCAGCCTGAAGATCGCGCAGATCGTGCCATTCGTTGGCATCGTCGTCGGCGCGTTCGTCAACGCCTCCCTCATGCGCACCATCGGGGACACCGCCGACCACCTGTATCGGGAGCGTTTCCTCGCGGAGCGCTACGGCTACATCGACGAGGCGGGGGAGGGTTCCACGGGCGTCGTGAGCGCCGACCTGGCCGACGAGATCAGCGCCAACATCGCCGCCTACGTCGAGCTCACGCAAACCGAGGGGCGCTCGCGGTAACGAGCACCCCTCGGAGACGCCGGCACCTCGGAGACGGCGTCAGTTCTGCGAGTTCCAGTTCTGCCAGTCGTTCCAGTCGTCGTCCTGAGCGTCGACCGCGATGATCGGCATGCGAGTGGCGGCGTCGCGCTCGTCGATCTCGGGCAGGGTCGGCTTGTTGTCCTCGTCGCGCTGCTTCTTGCGGCGCTTGTTCCAGGGCCAGCGACCGCGGCGCTTCGTCTCGGCTTCCTGTTCCTCGCGCACCTCGTCGTTCCACGAGAAATCGGTGTTCCAGTCGCTTTGGAACGCGGCCGGAATCTGCGGGGACTGGGGAGCCTGGGGCTCTGACGTCGAGAGGGGCGCGGGAGTCGCGGGCTCAACGGGTGCGCTGGGCTGAACAGGAGCGGAGGGGAAGCCCTCGGCGGGGCCTGCGACGAAACCGTTGTTGCGCGTCGGAGAAACGGGTGTGGGCGCCTCGAACGCGGGGGCCTCGGGAGCGGGAGTCTCGAACGAGGACTCGGCAGCCGCCTGAGGCGCGGCGGGCATATCCCAATCGAAGCCCGCGATCCTGCGGACCTGGGGCATCTGTGTGGTTGCCAGGTCGGCGTCCTCCTCGTGCATGACGAACGAGGCCGGGGTGGGCTCCGGCTCGGGCGCGACGATCGGCTCCGACTCGGGTGCGGCGACCGGCTCGGGCTCCGGCATGACGACCGGCTCGGGCTCGGGCATGACGACCGGCTCGGGTTCCGGCGCGGCGACCGGCTCGGGCTCGGGCATGACGACCGGCTCGG
>NZ_ALIY01000114.1:0-2281 GCF_000283035.1 Actinomyces sp. ICM58 | reverse complement strand
CTCACCCACCCCGCGAGGGAACGCCCCGCGCGCGCCGGATCGAGCGCATCGTAGGCGCCCGGCACGCACACGCCGGTCGGGTCGACGCCGCGCGTGACGAGGATCCAGCGGGCCAGGCCCGCGCCCACGACCGACGAGGCCGGGGAAAAGACGCGCCGGAAACGGAAGTGGGCGGTCAGGGCGGCGGCGACAGCCAGGGCGGGCGCGTCGCAGCGCGTGTACTCGAGGGCCGGGGTCAGCAGGGTGGGGTCCGTCGGGGTGGCCACCTGGCCGGGCACGGTGAGGCCGGCGGCGAGCAGGCCGGAGCAGGCGTCCCTGTGCAGCCCGGCGATGAGGGCGGGCAGGGGCGTGGGCGCGACGCGAGCACCCCCCTGGGAGCGCGTGTTGAGGGCGGGGAATCCCGAGGCAAGCCTCCACTGGGAGCGCCAGATCCCCAGCGCCAGGGCCGCTCCGGGGTCCGAGGCCGCCCCTCCCTCGTCCGCCATCGACAGGGCGCGCACGTCGTCGACGGTGGTGCGCGCGCCCTCGATGATGGACAGGGCAGCCGCCTCGCGCACGGCGGCCTCCGCGCGGGCCTCCTCCCATCCGCGACGCAGCCCCTCACAGAAACGCAGCTCGGCCAGGGCGGCGTGGGCCTCGTCCATGGTGGAGGCGACGTCGGGGCGCGCACAGGCGGCGCGCAACACGGCGGGGGCGGGGTCGACGAGGGCTTCGATACTCACGCCTCTACACTAGGGGCATGACGCTTGTACAGCATCGAAACTTCTCCGCGCGCCTGCGCTCCGGCCTGTTCGCGTTCATTTTTGCGCCCATCGCGCTGGTGTTCCTGGGGTCGTCGATGGTCGACGTGCAGGCGCTCGCCGCCGTCGGGCAGCCGCTGGCCTCGGTCGAAGGCCTCATCGGCATGGCGCTCGCGTCGCTGCTGCTGGCCCTGATCGCCCTGAACTGCGAGGAATCCAGCGCGGGCATGGTCGTGACCTTCGTGTGGTCGCTCGCGGTGGGAGTTACCCAGTTCATGGGCATTGCGCGCATCCCCTTCCTGATGAAGTCCTCAGTGGAGCCGCGCGATATGGCCGCGGGCGTCGTGTGGGGGCTCTACCCCCTGTGCATGTCGCTGATGCTTGGCGCGTGTGCGCTGACGATCAAGTCGGTGCGGGTGCGCGCCGGCCAGGACACGCGTATGCCGCTCGCCCGGGTGCACCGCCACGCCTTCGGTGCGACGGTCGCGGTCCCGGCGGCCATCGCGGTGGGTGTGTTGATGGTGGGGGCTGCCCCCTCGGACACGACAAACGTGGCGGCGATGGGCCTGGAAGGGGTGTTGGAGGGGCACTTGATGGGTCACGGCCTGGCCTTGGGGGCCGCGCTCGCGCTGGCGCTGCTGGTGGTGGGCGCCCGCTGGTCGATCACCGGCACGCAGCTGGCGACGTGGCTAATCCTGGTCCTGCCCGCCTTCGTCGCGGTACCGGTGTGGGCGTCGCTGACGGGGAACGTGATCGTGCCGGGTTCGTCCCTGTTGACGAAGGTCTCGCTCGCCTGTCCGACCCTGGCGGCGCTGGGCATGGCGACGGGATGCGCGTCGATGGGCGTCCTGTGGGCGCGCGTGCGGGCGCTCAAGACGCTGGAGGCCAACGAGGAGGCGACTCACAATGAGGGGCCTGCCGAGGACTAATGAGCGCGTTCGGGCGCATGAAACGTAATATGTGGGCAGATATAAGGAGGAAGCATGTCCGAGAACGAGTTTGACGTCGAGCGCGACCGCGCCGAGGACGAGCGCGACAACGTGGTGTTGACCGGTGAGGAGATCGAGCTGCCGGGCGAAGGCTCCGACGCCTCGGCCATCATCGGCGAGTCCAGCGAGCCCATTCACACGGGCGAGATCGAGTCCGTCGCGATCGGTAGTCTGAAGGCCCGCGTGCCCGCCACGGCGCCCCTGAAGCCCGCCATCGAGGACAAGATTTCCACGGGAGAGCTACCCGTCGTCTCCGCCCCCGCGGGTGACCTCCCGGCCGTCTCCCCCACGGACCAGGCCGGGGCACCCTCCGGGGCCGAGGACGCGCCCGCGGATGCGTCCTCCGACGCCCCCGAGGCGGATGGCTCCGCGCAGCACGAGGGCGCCACGTCCGAGGCCGCCGCCGCTAACTCCGAGGCCGACGCCGATTCCTTGGACGACGCCGCTTCCTCGGACGAGGCCGCCGCAGCAGGCGATGCGACGGAGGAGGCCCCGGTCGAGCAGGGCACCGAGGCTCCCGCACAGGAGGCCCCCAGCGACGAACCAGCCGAT
>NZ_ALIY01000113.1:0-1227 GCF_000283035.1 Actinomyces sp. ICM58 | reverse complement strand
GCACCTCCACCGACCGGCCCGGGTGCAGCGCCCCCAGCTCCTCGAGCGTGAAGCGCACGGCCGTCAGGACCACGGGGCGCGGCGCCTCCCCGCCCCGCTCAACCGCCTCGCGCCACGCGCGCAGCGCCTCCATCCCACGGGCCGTGTCAATCCGTCGTTTCGCCATGCGTCGATTCTACGGCCGCAACGATTCCCGCGTGGGCGCGCATTCCGACCGCTCAGTCAGGCACAATTGAGTGGACAACCCCCTACCGAGAGGCCAACCGTGAGCGAGACAGCATCCCTCATCACGCTGCGCTCGATCCTCGACATCGAGATCGCGCGCACCTACCAGTGGGATGCCGCCACCATCATCTCCGTCTCCGGCGTCGACCGCGCCGGCGACCTGACGACGCGCATCGTCGAGCAGCCCGGCGCCCTCACCGACATCGCCGCCGAAGGATTCTCCCCTCACTCCGCCGCCGGCCACGCGCTCTCCCACGAGCTCCACGACGCCATCCAACGCCGCGTGCGCCTGTGGATTGCGGACATCCCCACCGACCAGCTGCCGCGCCTGCGCGAGGCCCTCGGCTCCGACGTCATTCACGAGGCCGGCACCCCCTCCGGCGGTTACACGCCCATCGCGCTGTCCCCCCTCGCGCTGCTCGAGGCGTGGGCGGATGGCACCGACGAGCAACGCGCCTTCATGCGGGTCGCCATGGCCGGCCTCGACACGCTCTCCACCGCCTCGCACGCCACCCTCGCCTCGCGCGCCGTCGGCGCCTCCATCATCGAACGCCCCGCTTTCATCAAGCTGTGCCGCAACCCCAAGTTCATCGCCTACGTCGTCGTCCTCGTGTACTCGATGGCGCGGGCCCTGCCCGTCATGTACGTCCCGCACTTCCGGGGCGACTGGCGCATCCTGTGGGCCATCGACATGATCACCGCCATCCCCTACACGTGGGGCCTCATCGAAATGGTCGCCGGACAAAAACTCTGGCACCGCATCGTCGGCGCCGTCACCTCCGCCGTCACCTTCCTCGCCCCCTACGTGTACTTCCTCATGTACGGGCGCCACGCTCCCCCGGGCGTGTGGACCGCCATCGCCCTGATTTTCTTCGGCGGCATCTTCCTGGAGGTCTTCCGCTACCAGCGCGACCGGGCCGTCAAGAAAGGCCTCGCGGAGCTCTCGTAGCACCGCCTCCCCGGGCTGTTCTCCGCGCGCCCGCGGGCGGAGCACGGGCGGAG
>NZ_ALIY01000112.1:0-4180 GCF_000283035.1 Actinomyces sp. ICM58 | reverse complement strand
GCCGGCGCCCGCCGCGACGCCTGCGGTCGGGCAGTCGCGTCCCGCCGTCATGGGCACGCTCCCCACCGATTCTGGCCTGTCCGTCTCCATCGATTCCCTCTCACCTCGGATCATTACAAGCGAGAGCGAGGTCGTCATTTCCGGGACGATCCGCAACGATTCGCCGACGACCCTGGCCTCCGTCGCCCTCGACGTGTTCGTCGCCAACGAGACCCCCATCTCCGTCTCGGCGCTCACCACGCAGCTCAGCGACGACGAACCCGACGCCACGCACGCCGCCTCCACGAAGCTCACCGACGTCGCGCGCGGCACGACCACCTCCTTCGAGATCCGCATCCCCACCTCCTCGCTGCCCCTGTCCGACTCCGAGGAGTGGGGGCCGCGCGTCGCCACCGTCGCCGCGAGCTCGGGCAATTTCTCGGGCAAGGACCGCACGATCCTCGTGTGGGATTCCGGGGCGCAGGTGGCAGCCTCGCGCGTCTCGACGGTCGTTCCGTGGACCTCGGCCAACGCGGCCGACAACCAGGCCGAACGCTCCGCGATCCTGACCCTGGCCGGCACCTCGGGCGTGACGCTGGCCGTCGACCCACTCCTGATTCCCCGCGGCCCCCAGCCCACGGCGGCGCCCAGCCCCACGCCCTCGCCCTCCGCCGACGGGGGACAGTCCGGGGCACAGTCCGACCAGGGCGAGCAGTCGGGCGCTGCCTCGCCGAGCCCGACCCCTTCCCCCGTGCCGACGCCCGCCCCCACGACCACCGACCCGGCGCGGCGCTCCCAGGAGCTCCAGTCCGAGGCCTTCGTCGCCTCCTTCATGTCGACCGCCTCCGAGGTCATCGCCCTGCCCGACGGCGACGCGGACCTCGGCGCGCTCGCCCTGTCGGGCAACAGTGGCTTCTGGAACCTGGCCTCCGGCTCCATCGCCTCCTTCCCCTCGACGCTGCGCGCAAGCGGATGGGTCGCCCCCAGCCCCGGCGGCGCGACGCCGAGCCCCTCCCCCTCCGCCACGCCCTCGCACACCGCCACGCCCTCGACCTCCACCACGCCCTCGCCCACCACCACGCCGAGCCCTGCGGCGACCGCGGTCGGCCAGAGCGCCACCCAGACGGCCATCCCCGATTCCGGCCCCACGATCCTGCGCAACGTCGCCTGGCCGGCCGACACGACATTCGGCACATCCTTCCTGGCCGGCTTCGCCTCCGCCGACCAGATCACGATCGCCCCCACCTCGGCCCTGACCCCCGCCGAAGACGTGCCCTTCACCTCCTACGCGCGCGTCAACGTCAACCCCGCGACCGGCGAGACGACGACGGATGGAACGGGCGCCCACACCCTCGCCCAGCAGGGGGACATCGCCTCGATCCTGTCGTGGAACGCCAGCGGCGGCGACCAGCTCGACGCCGAGCAGGCCCTCACGGCCATCACCGCCATCATCGCGCGCGAGCGCCCATCCTCCTCGCGCACCCTCTTCGCCGCCGCCGATCGCACCACCACGATCAACGAACGCCTCTCGCACCGCTTGGCCGCGCTGTACTCGCCCCGGTGGGTGAGCGCGACCTCCTTCTCGGACATCGCCGCCAGCGAGTCCACCGACGTAGAACGCACCACAGTCGGCCCGGGCACCCTCCCCGACGACACCTGGACCGCGATCGACTCCATGGCCTCGTCCCTGACCAACCTGACGCCCCTCGCGAACGCGACGGACGACCCCGACGCCGTCTTCGACTCCGTCACGCCCGCGATCCTTCCCGCCCTCTCCGCGACATCCACGCCCTCCGAACAGCTGGACGCGGCGACCGCCATGACCTCACAGGTCACGACCATGCTGTCCTCCGTGACCGTCGAACCCTCCTCGGCCGTCAACCTGATCAACAAGTCCGCGAAGTTCCCCGTCCTGATCCGCAACAACCTCGACTGGCCGGTGCGCGTGGACGTCACTCTCATCCCCGATGACCCGCGACTGCGCGCCACCCCCGCCCTCTCCCAGGAGCTCGCCGCGCGCGGCGCGACCACGGTGGAAGTGCCCGTCGGCGCGATCGGCAGCGGCGACATCGAGGTCACCTACAAGGTCACGACCTCCGACGGCTACGTCCTGGACGACTCCCGCACCGTCACCGTGCGCATGCGCGCCGGCTGGGAGGACGCGATCACGGCCGTCATCGCCTCCCTCTTCGGCCTCCTCTTCCTCGCGGGTATCACCCGTTCGCTGCGCAGCCGCGCCGCCCGCAAGAAGCAGGCCTCGGACGCGAACGAGGCCAGCGCCTCGCAGACGGACGCCACCGACGAGGCGCCACGCCCGGACGAGGCCTCGGACGCCCCGCACGACACCACCGACCACGAGACAGACACGACGAAGGAGACCCCATGAGCTCGAACACGGCTCGCCGATCAATCCTGAGAGCGTCGGCGCTCATGGCGTCGGGAACCATGGTCTCGCGCATCCTCGGCTTCGTGCGCAACGCGATGCTCATCGCCGCGGTTGGCGCCACCGCCGGCGGCGTCGGCGCCGCCTTCCAGACCGCGAACACGCTGCCCAACACGGTGTTCAACCTGCTGGCCTCCGGCATCTTCGACGCGGTCCTGGTTCCCCAGATCGTCGGCGCCATCAAGCGCCGCCACGACGGCGACACCTACGTCAACCGCCTCCTGACCCTGGCGGGTACCGTCCTGTTCGTCGTCACTTTCCTGACGATGGTGCTGGCCCCCGTCCTCGTCATGATCACGGCCGCCGGTTACACGGAGGACATCCGCAACCTGGCGATCCTCTTCTCCCTCCTGTGCCTGCCGCAGCTCTTCTTCTACGGCCTCTATAACCTCCTCGGCGAGCTCCTCAACGCCCGCGAAATCTTCGGCCCCTACATGTGGGCGCCCGTCGTCAACAACGTCGTCGGCATCGCCGGCCTCGGCCTGTTCCTCGTGATCTGGGGCGGCGCACCCGACGGAGGCATCCCCGCGGGCGACGTGACCGGCGCCCAGTTCTGGGTCCTCGCGGGATCGGCGACCCTCGGCGTTATCTGCCAGGCCCTGTGCCTGCTGTGGCCGATGAGGCGCGCCGGCATCTCCTTCAAGCCGGACTTCCACTTCCGCGGAACCTCCTTCGGGTCGATGCCCCGCGTGGCCGGCTGGACGTTCGCGACCCTCGGCGTCTCCCAGGTCGGCGTCCTGTCGACGAACAACCTGGCCGCCATGGCCGACGGCTTCATCGGCCGCAACGGAGCCCAGGGCGGCGTCGTCGGCATCCTCGCCTACTCGACGGCGTTCATGATCTTCATGGTCCCCCAGTCGCTCATCACGGTGTCCCTGACGACCGCGATCTTCACGCGAATGGCGGGCGCCGTCGCCGACGGCGACGACAAGGCCGTCGCCGACAGCTACCACCTCGGCGTGCGCACGATCACCTCGCTGACTCTCGTCGCCGCCGCGATGCTCATGGCCGGATCGGTCCCCATGATGGAGATCGCGATGGCCGCCAAGGGCGGGGATCCCGCCGCCGTCACCGGCTACGCCCTCGTCCTGACCTCCCTCATGCCGGGCGTCGCGTCGACCGGCATGGTCCTCATGAGCCAACGCGTCTTCTTCGCCTACGAGGACGTCAAGCCCGTGTTCCTCATGGGCATCGGCCCCACCATCATCCAGGTCATCGTCGGCTGGTCCCTGTACGCCCTGACCGGCGCGCGCTGGTGGGTGGTGGCCGCCGCGCTCGGCGAAACCGCGTGCCGCCTGACCCAGGGCGTCATCGCCATCGTGTGGGTCTCGCGCGAGAACCGCTATGTGGACCGCTCCGGCCTGCTGCGCTCCTACGTGTCCTACCTCGGCGCGGCCGTCGTCTCGGGCATCGTCGGCTTCGCCGTCCTGTGGCTCATGGGCGTCCACACGAGCGTCGGCTCAACGCTGGGCCGCATGGCCCTGGCCGGCGTTAAGCTCACGGTCGTCTCGGCGATCACCGGCCTCGTGTACCTGCTGGTCCTGCGCTTCGCCGCGCCCCGCGAGTCCGCGGCCATGATGCGCCCCCTCCTGACGCGCCTGCGTGTCCCCGCCTCTGTGGTGAACATCCTGGCGGCGTCCTCCACACCGACTCCCGCCCAAACTGCGATAATGGCGGAACACACACCCGATCACACGGAGGATGCGATGGCTCCCACGCCAGAACCGACCGGCGACAAGACGAAACTGCCCTCGTTCG
>NZ_ALIY01000111.1:0-32092 GCF_000283035.1 Actinomyces sp. ICM58 | reverse complement strand
CGTCAGCTCGCGGGTGCGCACGGCCCGCACGCGGGCGGCCGCCTCGGTCGCATCGTCGTGCCGATCGATGAGCGCCGCGACCTCGCGGGTCAGGCGCTCGGGCGGACGCGGTGCCAACTCGGAGTCGTCGTCCAGCCAGGCGACCGCCTCGGGGCGTTTGGCCAAAGCCTCGGCGATCCACCGAGAGTTCGGCAGCATCGTCATGAGCCTGCGGGCAGCCACCCCCGAGTCGCGCAGGAGCGCCAGGTACCAGTGCGAGTCCCCGATGTCCTCAGAGAGGATGCGGAAGTTGAGCAGCCCCATGTCGGGGTCCGCGCCGCCCGCAAGCCACGAAATGAAGACGGGCAGGAGGTGGCGCTGGATCGCGGCGCGCCGGCTCGTCCCCTGAGTGAGGGCTGCGATGTGCGTGAGGGCGCCGGCGGGATCGCGGTAGCCGATGGCCGCCAACCGGTCGCGCGCCCCCTCGGCGTGCAGGGACGTCTCGTCCTCGCGAAGCTGCGCGGTGGCCGCGACGATCGGCCGATAGAACACGTCCTCATGCAGAGCACGCACGCTGGCGCGCACCTCGTCGATCGCCGCGCGGATCGAGTCCGCGTCCGGGTAGCGCGCCGGATCCATCGCGCGCCCCAGAACCCGCAGGTCGCGGTCCTTATCGGGAATCAGGTGGTTGCGGCGCATGCGCGGCAGCTGCGTGCGGTGCTCGACGGCGCGCAGGAATCGGTAGCAGGAGGCGAGTTGGTCCGCGTCGGATCGGGCGATATAGCCGCCCTCGCGCAGCGCCTCGATCGCCTCCAGGGTGGAACGCACCCGCAAGAACACGTCGGTGCGCCCGTGCACCAGCTGGAGGAGCTGCACGGTGAACTCCACGTCGCGCAGGCCGCCGCGCCCAAGCTTGAGCTCACGCGAGGCGTGGGAGCGCGAGATATTGTCCTCGACGCGCCGGCGCATTGCGCGCGCCGCCTCGACGAAGCCCTCGCGCGCCGAGGCGCTCCACACGTAGGGCTGGGCGGCTTCCTCGAAGGCCATGCCGAGGCGGGGGTCGCCCGCGCACGCTCGCGCTTTGAGCAGCGCCTGAAACTCCCAGGTCTGGGCCCACTTGTCCCAGTACTGGCGGTAGGACTCGATCGTGCGCACGAGGACGCCGTTGCGCCCCTCGGGACGCAGGTTCGCGTCCACGGTCCACAGCGGCGCCTCGCTTCCAGGGCCCGAACAGGCCGAGGCCGTGGCGGAAGCCAGACGGGTCGCGATCTCCAGGGCGCTTCGTTCGTCCCCGTCCGCCCCGGCCTCAGCAACGTAGACGACGTCCACGTCGGAGATGTAGTTGAGTTCGCGCGCGCCCGTCTTGCCCATCGCAATAATCGCGAAGGGAACCCGCGCCTCCGGGTCGATGTCGCGGCGCGCCAGGGCCAGGGCTGCATCCAAGGTGGCGTCCACCAGAGCAGCGATGCGCTCCCCTACGATCGGCATCATGTCCTCGGGGGATGCGCTCGTCAGGTCGTCGGCCGCCAGGTGCAGCAGCACCCGGCGGTAGGCGGCGCGCAAGTCGTCGACGCTGGCCTCCGGCGCGGCCACCCACGCGCCGCCGCCGATGCTGTGGGCTCCCACGGCCTCGTACAAGACGTCGCGCGGCTCGCCCGGCTTCTCGTTCATCGCCGCCGCGCGCGAGGGCTGCGCGATCACGTAGTCGCCCAGCCACTGGCTGGCGCCCAGGATCGCGCACACGCGCCGCCGGGCATGCTCGTCCGTGCTGAGCGTCTCGACGAGACCCGGGTCCGCCTCCCTCAGTCGCACCGCCTGCAGCAGTGCCTGATCCGGGTCGGCCGACGCGCTCAAATCCGCGACCCACGACTCGCCCCGCGGAAGCTCCTCAAGGAAGGCCTGGGCGCGGCGCGCGTCCAGGAAACCCGCGACCCGCAGCTCCTCGGGGGTCACCGCGGGACGACCTTCAAGAATTGCTCGATCTCCTGGCGGGTGATCTGCTGACGATACTCGGTCCACTCCTTGCGTTTATTACGGATGACATAGTCGAAGACCTGCTCGCCGAGGGTGGAGGCAACCAGCTCCGACCCCTTCATTGCCCGCACCGCGTCCGACAGGGAGGCGGGCAGGGCGTGGATGCCCATCACCTGCCGCTCACGATCGGACAGATCCCACACGTTGTCCTCCGCCTCGGGCATGAGCTCCATCTTCTTCTCGATGCCGTCCAAGCCCGCCGCGATCATGACGGCGAAGGCCAGATACGGGTTCGCGCTCGGATCGGGGGCGCGGTACTCGATGCGCGCGGATCCGCTCTTCTTCGGCTTGTACAGGGGGACGCGCACGAGAGCCGAGCGGTTCAAGTGCCCCCAGCACACGTAGGAGGGTGCCTCTCCCCCGCCCCACAGGCGCTTGTACGAGTTCACGTGCTGGTTCGTGATCGCAGCCATGTCCCCCGCGTGGGCGAGGAGCCCCGCGATGAAACGCCGCCCCGTCGTGGACAGACGGTACTGGCCCGACGGGGAAAAAAACGCGTTCTCCTCGCCCTCGAAGAGCGACAGATGCGTATGCATGCCCGATCCCGGGTGCTCGATGAACGGCTTGGGCATGAAGGTAGCGACCAGCTCCTCGCGCAGCGCCACCTCCTCGATGACCGTGCGGGCTGTCATAATGTTATCGGCCGCACGCACCGGATCCACGGCGCGCAGATCAATTTCGTTTTGGCCGGGCCCACCCTCGTGGTGCGAAAACTCCACGGGGATACCCATGTCCTCCAGCATGCGCACCGCGCGGCGCCGGAAATCGTTCGAGTCCCCACGCGCCACGTGATCGAAGTAGCCCGCCTGATCCACGGGCACCATGCGCTCGGGGGTCACAGGCTGACGCAGGAGGTAGAACTCAATCTCGGGATGCATCATGACGCGGAATCCCGCGTCCGCAGCGCGCTCGACCGTGCGCTCCAGGACACCGCGAGGGTCTGAGGGGGCGGGACGCCCGTCCGGCATGAGCACGTCGCAGAACATGCGCGCCACGGGCTCCTCCTGCGGGCGCCACGGCAGCAGCTGGAACGTCGAGGCATCCGGCATCAGCAGCATGTCCGACTCAAACACGCGGGTCAGGCCCTCGACGGCCGAACCGTCGAAGCCAATCCCCTCGCTGAACGCATCCTCGAGCTCACCCGGATCGATAGAAATCGACTTCAGGACGCCCGCGACGTCCGTGAACCACAGCCGAATGAAACGGATATTCTTCTGCGCGACCTCGCGCAGCACATGCTCCTGGTGCGAATCCACCGTTGACCTCCCGTTGAATAGACGACGGGCCGACCGCAGGGACTGCGGTCGGCCCGGCATAGGGTCCAGTCTACTTGCCCAGGTTGAAACCCTTCGAGATGGACTCCAGTGCGCCGGTGAGATCGGAGGGAAGCATCCACAGCTTGGACGCCTGTCCGTCGGCGATCTTCGGCAGCATCTCGAGGTACTTGTAGGAGAGCAGCTCGGGCGTGGCCTTGCCCGCGTTGATCGCGGCGAAGACCGTCTGAATGGCCTCGGACTCACCCTGAGCGCGCAGGATCTGCGCTTGGCGGGCACCCTCTGCCTGCAAGATCAGGGCTTCCTTCTGGCCCTTGGCCTGCAGCACCTGAGCCTCCTGCTGGGCGGAAGCGGCCAGAACGGCGGCTTGCTTGGCACCCTCGGCTTTCTTGATCTGCGCTTCACGCTCGGCCTCGGCGGTCAGAATCGTGGCGCGCTTGGTGCGCTCGGCGGTGATCTGCTGCTCCATGGCGGCCAGGACTCGCGGCGGCGGCTCGATCGACTTGAGCTCGACGCGGGTCACGCGGATGCCCCACGGGCCCGTCGCCTCATCGAGGACGCCGCGCAGCTGCTTGTTGATGGACTCGCGCGAGGTCTGCGTCTGTTCGAGGTCGAGGGAACCGATCAGGTTACGCAGCGTGGTCGCGGTCAACTGCTCGATCGCCTGCAGGAAATTCGCGACTTCGTAGGTCGCGCTGCGCGGATCGGTGATCTGGAAGTAGATCACCGAGTCGATCGAGACCATCGCCTGGTCGGCCGTGATGACCGGCTGGGGCGGGAAGTTCGCGACCTGCTCACGCAGGTCGATGCGGGCGGCGACGCGGTCCACGAAGGGAACCAACAGGTGGAAGCCACCTCGCATGACCGCCTGGAATCGTCCGAGGCGCTCAACAACGTAGGCCTGCGACTGCGGGACAATGCGCACCGCGCGGACCAGCGAGACCACGACGAAAACGATGAGGGCAAAGATAACGACCAGGGCGATGTTGCCGATGATGTCAGCGGATCTCATACCGTCTTTCCTTTCTTATCAAACAAATGGGGCGCGACTCACGACGCGGGGTCGGCATAGGGGTGCGTGGGGGCGAGCTGCGTGGGCTCGACGGCGCTCACAACGGCGGTCGCACCGTCAATGCGATCGACGCGCACCTCGGCTCCCACCGGGATAGACGCGCCCTCGGTGCGCGCGCTCCACTCGCCGCCCGAAAACTGGATGCGTCCGTGTCGCTCGCCCACGATCTCGGTGACGTACCCGGTCTTACCGATCAGTGCGTCGGTGTTCGTGCGCACGTCACCCGCAGATCGATCGATACGCCCCTTCAGGAAGGGACGTAGACCGGCCAGAAGCGCCACCGTCACGACGACGAAGACGATCACCTGAATCGTCACGTTGGCGCCCAGGGCACCCGCGATGCCGGCCGCCAAGGCGCCGATCGCGAACATGAGGAACACGAAGCTGACGCTCATGACCTCGATGATGCCGCAGACGAGGGCGGCAAGGATCCATACCCACCACATGGTTTCGTTCCTTTACTGCTCTATTCGGTGACGCCGCGCGCCCACCAGCGCCCGTCCGTGCGCCCGGCGAGCAGGGGCATGCCGTAGACCTCGGACAGGTTGACGCCCGTCAGCACGTCCTCGATGGGCCCCTGATGGGCGATGGTCCCATGCGACATAATCGCGCAGTGGGTCGCGCCGTCAGGAATCTCTTCGATCTGGTGGGTCACCAGGATGATCTGAGGAGACTTCGAGCCCTTCATGATCTCGGAGAGCGCGCCGATGAGGAGCTCGCGCGCCCCCAGGTCGAGGCCAGAGGTGGGTTCGTCGAGGACGAGCACCTCGGGGTCGGTCATGAGCGCGCGCGCTAGAAGGACGCGCTGCGCCTCGCCCTCGGACAGGGTGGCGAATTCGCGCTGAGCCAGGTGGGCGACGCCGAAGATCTCCATGAGTGCGTTCGCGCGCTCATCGTCGACCTCTTCGTATTCCTCGTCGTGAGCGACAGCGACGCCCCAGGCGGCGCTGCGCACGGTGTCCAACACCGACTGCGTGGGGACGATCTTCGCCGCCACGGCAGCCGAGGCCAGCCCGACGCGCGTCGCGACATCGGCCGGATCCGCGTGGGCGAGATCCGTCTCCGACACCGTCACCTCGCCGCTATCGGGAGTGATGCGGCCCGAGGCGACGCGCGCCAGCGTCGTCTTACCCGCGCCGTTGGGACCGACGATGACCCAGTGCTGGCGCGGACGCGTCGACCACGAGACGTCGGACAGGACCTGCGTGTCTCCTCGCTGGAGGGACACGTGAGAAAGATTCAGGACGTAAGTCATGCATCAAGCCTAGTCGTGTTGGACACCGCGCGCGCCCTAGACGAGCGAACGGTACAGGTCGGCGGTCTTCACGCCGATGGCTTCCCACGAGAAGTGCTCGCGCGCACGCACGAGGCCGGCCTCGCCCATGCGACGACCCAGCTCCGGGTCGTCCAGGACACGAATAAGGCGATCCGCCATGTCGTGCTGGAAGGTCTCGGGGTCCAGCGGGGTTCCCGTGCCGTCCTGCATCTGCTCGATCGGCACGAGGTAGCCCGTCTCGCCGTCGACAATCACGTCGGGGATGCCGCCGGTCGCCGTGCCGACGACGGGAAGGCCGAGCGCCATGGCCTCCAGGTTGACGATGCCGAGGGGCTCGTAGACCGAAGGGGTGATGAAGACCTGGGCGGCGGAGAGGATCGCGGCGACCTCTGGCTGCGGGAGCATCTCGGAGATGAGCACGACGCCGGAGCGGGTCGCGCGCAGGTCGGCGACGAGGCCCTCGACCTCGGCGGCAATCTCGGGGGTGTCCGGGGCGCCCGCGCACAGGACCAGCTGGACGTCGTCGGGCAGCAGGCGGGCCGCGCGCAGGAAGTAGGGCAGGCCCTTCTGTCGGGTGATGCGGCCGACGAAGACCACCGTCCGACGCGTCGGATCGATGCCGTGCTCCGCCAGGACGCGCTCGCGCAGCTCATCCCCGGCCTCGCCCGTCGGCGCGTGCCACTTGTTCAGGTCGATGCCGTTGTGGATCACGTGGACGCGCTCGGGGTCGACGCTCGGGTAGCAGCGCAGGATGTCCTCTCGCATGCCGTTGGAGACGGCGACGATGGCGCTGGCGGCCTCGTAGGCGGTCTTCTCCACGTAGGAGGACAGGCGGTAGCCGCCGCCGAGCTGCTCGGCCTTCCACGGGCGCAGCGGCTCCAGCGAGTGGGCGGAGATGACGTGGGGGATGTCGCCGAGGAGCGAGGCCACGTGGCCCGCGAAGTTGGCGTACCAGGTGTGCGAGTGCACCAGGTCCGAGCCCTCACACGCGGCGGCAATCTCGAGGTCGACACCGAGGGTACGCAGCGCTGCGTTAGCTCCCTCAAGCTGGGGCAGGTCCGAGTGACCGGTCACCCCCGGATCGGCTCCGTCGGTTCCGGGCGCGCGGGGGCCGTCAAACGCCTGCACTCGCAGGTCATCGACGAGGCCGCGCAGCACCTTGGCCAACTCGAGAACATGGACACCGGCTCCGCCGTAGACGTGGGGCGGGTATTCGCGGGTGAGCAGATCAACGCGCATGATGTGGTCCTTCCGACAGTGGCGACGCGTGTAACACATAGTATCTGAATTCACGGGCATCGAAATCGAAACGAGACGGTGTAGCAAACGATAGACATCTGTAATACAGTGTGACCACACCCACGGCCTGCGGCGAGGCAGGCCCAATCGACCAACGAAGAGGTGCCGTATGGCAAAGAACCACGTTCTGGCAATCGTTCTTGCGGGCGGTGAGGGTAAGCGTCTGATGCCGCTAACGGCAGATCGCGCGAAGCCGGCTGTCCCGTTTGGGGGTCATTTCCGCCTGATCGATTTCGCTCTGTCGAACATCGTCAACTCCGGATACCTCAAGATCGTCGTGCTGACCCAGTACAAGTCTCACTCGCTTGACCGCCACGTGACGAAGACTTGGTACACTTCTCCCCTGCTCGGCAACTTCATTGCTCCCGTTCCGGCTCAGCAGCGTCGCGGGCCGCACTGGTACCTGGGCAGCGCGGACGCGATCTACCAGTCTCTCAACATCGTCGACGACGAGGCGCCCGAGTACATCGTCATCATCGGCGCGGACAACATCTACCGCATGGACTTCTCGCAGATGGTCCAGCACCACATCGACTCGGGCCTGCCCGCGACGGTCGCCGGCATCCGCCAGCCGATCGAGCTCGCCCCCGCCCTGGGTGTCATCGACGGCGAGGGCGGCGTCGTCAAGAACTTCCTCGAGAAGCCCAAGAACGCCGTGGGCCTGCCCGACGACCCGACCAAGGTGCTCGCCTCGATGGGCAACTACGTGTTCACCACGAAGGACCTGGTCAACGCCCTGCGCGAGGACGCCAACAACCCCGACTCGAAGCACGACATGGGTGGCAACATCATCCCGTGGTTCGTCGAGCGCGGCGAGTGCGGCGTCTACGACTTCCAGGACAACGACGTGCCGGGTTCGACCGACCGCGACCGCGACTACTGGCGCGACGTTGGTACGCTGGACGCCTACTACGAGGCGAACATGGACCTGATCTCGGTGCACCCGGTGTTCAACCTGTACAACCGTGAGTGGCCGACGATGACGATGATCGATGGCTCGCTGCCACCGGCCAAGTTCGTCTACGGCGACCAGGATCGTCTGGGTCACGCGATCGACTCGTTCGTCTCCCCCGGCGTGATCGTCTCCGGCGGCGAGATCGTGCGCTCGATCGTCTCCCCGCACACCTACGTCCACTCGTGGGCGCGGATCGAGGACTCGGTCGTCATGCACGGCAGCCGCGTGGGCCGTCACTCGCAGGTCGTCAAGACGATTCTGGACAAGAACGTCATCGTTGAGGAGGGCGCCGCCGTCGGCGTCGACCTCGAGCACGACGTCGAGCGTGGCTTCACGGTCACGGAGTCCGGGATCACCGTCGTTCCGAAGGGGACGGTCGTCCGCAAGTGAGCTCCACTCACCGTATCGATGAGCCGGGTGCGCTGCTGTTCGCCAGCGGGGCACCCGGCCTCGTCGTCACCGACGTCGATTCGACGCTCATCAGCCAGGAGGTCATCGAGGAACTGGCCGAGGCCGCGGGCACGCGCCAACGGGTCGCCGAGATTACCTCGCGCGCGATGAACGGCGAGCTTGATTTCGCCGAGTCCCTGCGTGAGAGGGTCGCAACCCTCGCGGGAGTGTCCGCCTCCGTCTTCGCCGACGTTCTCACCTCGATCACACCGACGCCGGGCGCGCGCGAGCTGATCGACGCCGTGCACGCGGCCGGGGGTCGATTCGGGGTCGTCTCCGGGGGCTTCGAGGAGGTCGTCGCCCCCCTGGCAGCCTCCCTGGGTATCGACTATTACGCGGCCAACCGCCTGGAGGTGGTCGACGGCGCGCTCACGGGCCGAGTCCTCGGGCGCATCGTGACCTCACAGGTCAAGGTCGAGTGCCTGCGCCAGTGGGCCTCGTCCCTGGGGGTGCCGATGGAGCGCACGGTTGCGATCGGGGACGGAGCCAACGACATCCCCATGATGAACGAGGCCGGGGTCGGTATCGCTTTCTGCGCGAAGCCCGCGGTGCGCGAGCAGGTGTCGGTCCAGCTCAACGTGCCGGATCTGTCCCTGGCGATCGCGCCGCTGGGCCTGTCCCTGGCCTAGCGTTTTACGGTTCGCGGGTGTCGGTCAGCTCGATGAGCTTTCCGTCCCAGCCATCTTTCCACGCCCTGGCGTACTCGAGGATCTGCGCGGGGTAGATCTCCCCGTCGATGCTTGCCGAGGCTTCGTCGACGTCCCACCAGCGTTGGGTGTCGATGACGGAGCGTTCGAGCTCGGTCCACCCGTCCCTGCTCAGCGCAGTGGAGGGGGCCCGGGCGATGAAAAACCACTCGTCCTGACGCGCGGTGACGGCCAGGAAATCAAATTCGGCGGTGCGATACAGGACGGGACCGACCAGGTCGTCGGCCCGCAGGCGCAGGCCCGTTTCCTCGTAGACCTCGCGCACGGCGGCCGCACGAGGGTCCTCCCCTGCCTCGATGCCGCCTCCGATCGTGAACCACCAGGACCGTTCCGGCTGGTCCTCGTCGTGCCCCATTGCCAGGAGCACCCTGCCTGCGTCGTCGAACAGGAGGACGCGGGCGGCCTCCCGGTGGGGGTAGCCGTCCGCGTCCAGCGGCCAGTCGAGTGCGCTCATGCCTCCAGGGTAGCCCGGCGGCGGCGCATCCCCCACACGAGGAGCGCGACACTGACAGCGAGAATCGGAACCTCGATCGCGCCATAGGTGAGGTTCCAGGAGTCCTCGGGCGCCAGGAAGCCGACGCCGTTGGCCTGCGCGTGCAGGAGCACGGCTCCCGCGAAACCGCCGAGGCCCGCGGCGATCCCGACGAAGACATTCTTCGCGCGCAGGATCGCCCAGCACAGCGCGAATCCGAAGACGCCCGTGAAGATGGCGTGCCCGAAGGCACCGAGGAGGGCGCGGGCCAGGAACGATTCCCACAGGCCGCCCATGCCCTCGTCGAGGGCGCTCACGTAGTAGCCGATGTCCTCGCCCCACGCGAAGCCGATTCCCACGAGGCCGCCCAGGACCGCGCCCTGGGCGGGGCGCTGCAACACCTTGCGAGCTGTAAGGATGAGGATGAGCGCGCCGATCCCCTTCGCGGTCTCCTCGATAAGCGGTCCTGTCACGACCGACGTCACGACATCGGCCGTCTGGGCATCTGAGATGCTCGTCTCCATGGCCGCATCGGTCACGCCATTACCGATGCCCGCAATGAGGAGCGCACCACCGGTGCCCCACGCGAATGCGGCGATCCACGAGAGGATCGACGGGGTGAATCGCGCCAACCACGCCAAGAAAACGAGACCGACAAGGGCGCTCACGCACGAGGCGCCCACGGCGAGTGCCGCCGTTGAGTTGGTGGCACCGTCGATCGCGCCGCGCACTTCGTAGGCAAGTGCCGGGATGCTCAGGATGATCAATATGATCGAGCTCACGGTGAGTGCCGTCGTTGATCGACGGGCAGGGTGTGTGTGAGTCACGTCTATGTCCTTTCTGTCGGTAGCATCATGGCCCGCTTTCCTGTGTCCGCCCTGTGAGGAGGCGTTGAGTGGGCCATGAGCACCGATGATTCAGACGATACGTGCACCCGTGAGTCGCATGAAGATGGCGCGCTGCTCGGTTGCTTCCTTCGTGGCCTCGCGCGTGGCCTCCAGGCGCTTGGGTTCAGGGCCCCGCACGTTCATGACGACCTGGTCGAGGCCGAGGGTGGCCAGCGCGTAGATGAACTGCTTCATCGCCTTCTTCGAGGCCGGGCCACCGCGCGCTGCCCAGTTCAGGGCGGTGCGACGCGAGGCGGGATCGCACACCATCTGGACCTCGCTGGGGATGATCCAGCCCTGTTGGACATAGGGCATGAGGCCCGCGGCGGCGTCTCGGCGCTCGCGTTTCATGGCGAAGCCGACGAAGCACAGCCAGCCGATGAAGAGGGGGATCTGCAGGCAGGCGTACAGGAGGAACCAGGCCTCCTCTGAGGAGACGATGTAGCCGGAGCCGTTCCACACACCGTGGAGCGTGACGCCCAGGAGGTATCCGAGCGTGATCGCGCCGCATCCGAGGCCGATCGACTTCGTCCGGGTGACGGCCCAGCCGATCGCCCATCCCGTCAGGGACGTGTACATGACGTGACCGAAAACGCCCATGAAGACGCGCACGAAGAAGGTAAACCAGAAGGTACCGTCGACCGCCGCGTCCACGAAGTACCCGAAGTCTTCGACGACGAGGAAGCCGGCAGCGGACAGGCCGCCGTAGAGCAGGCCATCGAGGGGGGATGAGATGTTGTTTCGGCGCAGGAGAACGATGGCGATGACGCCGAGCGCCTTGAGGAATTCCTCGCCGAGGGGGGCACCGACGACGACCGCGAAGACCTCGCCGGCCGCGGGGTTATCCGTTGCTGCGGAAAAAACAAGCTTCGCGAAGTCGTTGGACATTCCAGCGAAGAAGATGGCGACGCCCCCGCCCCACAGGAATGCGGCGATCTTCGTCCACCAGGGCTCGGGCTCGAAGCGGTCCACGAAGAGCAGGAAGGAGATGACGATCGACAGCGGAAAGAGGCACATGAACGCGAAGAACATGCCGTACAAAGGCCCAGCGACAAAAATCGCTCCGAGGATGCCGAGAAGCATCATCGCGGCGCCCGCGCCGATGGTGACCCCTTCGAAAACGGGGAGAGGCTTCCTCTCAGGCTCGGGCATGACCCACACCTGGGCTGCCTGCGGTGCGGCCTGCGGATATTGGGCCGTGCCGGGGCCGGGCATGGAGGGACCCGAGCGCACGAAGGAGCGGAATCCGGGGGTGAACTGACCGGGTGCAGGGGTGCCCGGCGCAGATGCGCGGGAGGCCGACGAGGCCTGGGGGGTGCCAGGCTCAGACGCGGACTGTCCCGGGGGCGCGAAACGACTGCCCGCGGCGCGGGGCGCCTGGTCGGGCGCGCTCGGGGCTCCGAACTGCGCCGAGGCCCGGGTGGGCCCGCCCTGTCCAAACTGGGGCGACGCCTGCTGTCCCATGGGAACGCGCGCGGGAGGCGTCGCGCCCTGCGTCGGCTGCGGGACCTGGCCCTCCTTCGGCTGCGGAACCTGGCCCTGCGTCGGAGCGGGCACGGCCTGGCCACCGTAGCGGGACGTGAACTGAGCCGACGCGCTCGGGGCCGGAACCGGAGCCTGAGGCGCCCTGGAGCCCTGAGCGGGAGGGGTCGCGCCCGCCATCGGCTGCGGGACTTGGCCTGCGCCGGGGGCGGGCACAGCGTTGGCTCCTGCGTTGCCCTGCGGGGCAATCGCGTGCCCCGTGGGAGCCGGACCGGGGAACTGGGGATTGTAGGTCACTGTTGTTCTTTCTGCTCTCAGGCTGCCCGGGCGCGCGAGGAGACGGCCTTCGAGACGTCGTGCTGCTGCTCGGCGATGGAGGTCAGGCGCAGGAATTCACGCCTGTTGTCGGCGGCCTCGGTGAGCATCTGTCGATCGTTCTCGATGCGGGCGGGATCGGGCCCATGCTTGGCCATGAGGCGCTGGTCGAGGCCGAGGGAGGCGAGGTTGGCCAGGAAGGAACGCATCGCTTTCTTGGCGTCGCGACCGCCACGGGCCGCCCACTTCAGGGCTGCCTTGCGGGAACGCTTGTCGGTGGCCATCGTGACCTCGCCGGGCAAGACCCAGCCGGTACGGACGTAGGGAACCAGGCCGGTGCGGATCTTCTCCGCTTCCTTGCGTGTCGCGCGCAGCAGCAGGACGGACCACACGATGAACGCGGGCACCTGAACAACAGCGTAGAGGACCAGGAACCAGCCACCCCCGTAGGAGGCGCTGCCGTTCCACAGGAAGTGGATCCCCATGGCGCACACCCAGAACACGGCGACGATTCCCGCCTTGGACCATCCGCGCTTGAACTTGAGAAGTGCCAGCGCCAGCCCGATACCCGTCATGGACGTGGCCATGACGTGCAGGAAGGGGCTGAAGATACCGCGCATGACGACGAGGACGATGAGGTTGGTCGTGCCCTCGGCCTCGCCACGCAGGAAGTAGAGGATATCCTCGGTGAACATGAATCCAGCGGCCGAGAACCCGGCGTACACGACGCCGTCCAGGACGGAGTTAATGTTGGTGCGCCGCACGAGGACCACAATGAGCACGCCGACGCCCTTGAGCGTCTCTTCGACAAGCGGGGCGACGAAGGTCGCGGACAGGGCGGAAGCCCCCTGCGCGTCGCCGGTCGAGTATGCGATGTTGTGATGCAGCGCGGTGTTGAGGATGCCGGCCGACAGGGTTGCAACGCCGGCGCCCCACAGGAACACCGAGATCTTCGTCTTCCAGGGCTCGGGTTCCCAGCGGTCGATGCGAATGAGGAACCCGACGACGATCACCAGCGGGATGAGAGCCAGCAGTGTCGTCTTGACGAGCGCAAAGTATCCCGTGGCCTCGGGGGTCAGCATGTACAGGGTCAGGCCGATGATGCCGAGGACACCGATGACGGTCATGACCATCTCGAACCATGGGAACGAGTGAATCGCCTTGGGCGGCTGCCACACGGGGGCGGCGTCGTCGGGGGCGGGTGCGCCGATGCCGTTGTCCTCACTGATGGCAGCAGCGCTGATCTTGCTCAGGCGGTAGTCTTCGCCCGGCCCTCCCCAGTGGGTCGTCTCCATGTCAGTATCCCCGTCCGCCAGTGTGCGTGTCGTCATCAAAGTCAATCGGCTCCGGAATCGGAGCGTGCCCCGCGAGCCGAAGCAATTTTACCATTCGTGCGGAACGAAGGGCACGCACGCCCGCGACGTCCACGTTATGCACGTTACGTGTCAGTTGGATCCGATAGCACGTCGCGTCGAGCGCCTCGAGCCGCGCCGCGGCCAGCGGGTCCGCGCTGATCGACTCGCGAACCGGCGGGGTCAGCGTGTCCCGGATGGCGCGCGACAGGGCGGAGGCACGCTCGAGCCGAGCGGCGACCTCCACGCGATCGGCTTGACGTCCGGCGGTCGTGCGCCGATCGAGGCCATCGATCGTGAGCTGATCGCCGCCGTCGTGAATATAGGCGCGCGCGAGGTCACGCATCGCGTCGGCGCTCCCCTCCTCGAAGGCCGCGCACTGCGTCAGGAGCGACGCCTCCGAGGCCCGGCGCAGGAGCAGCCGCGAAAGCGCGTCGCGTGAGGCAATGATCCTCTGATGCAGGCGATCGAGGCGACGGGCTCGGCTGATCGCCACGAAGGCGACAATCCCGAGCACGACGATGAGGACGGCGAGGCCGACCAACGCCCACGGGGACAACAAGATCACGATGACTCCCCTCGGTCTTCACGTCCGCGAATCAGGTCCCGCGTGCTGCGCGAACCCGATTCCGCGGGGCTTCCCATGTCGATGGCGAGCTTATAGACCTCGAACACCTTGTCCGCCACGACCTCCCAGTCATACTGGGCGGAGGCTCGCTGGCCCGCGTCCGACAGCTCGTCGAGCCTGCCGGGATCCCCCAGCAGGTCGATCAGCGTGGCCGCCAAGGACTCAGAGCTTCCGGTCTCGAAGAGCGCTCCCGCACGCCCGTCCTCGAGGACGGCGCGGAAAGCCGGAATGTCGGATGCGACGACGGCGGTGCGGGCGGCCATCGCCTCGACGAGGACGATGCCGAAGGACTCGCCTCCCGTTTGAGGCGCCACGTAGATGCTCGCGCCCGCGAGCAGCGACTCCTTCTCCTCGTCGCTGATGCCACCCAGGAAGGACACCGACTCGCCAAAACGCGCCACGGCCTCGCGAATGTCGGGGGCATCCCCCCTGCCCGCGATGAGGAAGCGCGCGCCTGGGAAACGCTCCAGGACAGAGCCAATCGCCCCGGCAAAAATGCTCAGGCCCTTGCGCGGCTCGTCAAGCCGCCCCAGGAACACGATGACCGGGCGATCGGCGCTGGCCTCCCAGCGCTCCAACGGCGAAGCAGAGCGGAACGAGGCCGTCTCAACCCCGTTGGGGATGATGACCGCGTCCCCGCCGTGGTGCTCGATGAGGGTCCGGCGCGCCTCCTCGGAGACCGCGATGCGCACACCGATGCGCTCCATGTACAGCCTCATCGGAGCCGAGGCGATGGCGCGCGACACCGAACGACCGAGAGCCGCGTGGAAGGTACCCACCAGGGGCGCCCGCGACAGCATTGCGGCGGCCATGGAGACCGAGGGAACGACCGGCTCGTGCACGTGGACGACGTCGAAGTCGTTGTCGGCGAGCCAGCGGCGCGTCCGTTTGAGAATCGTAGGCTTGACGGAGATGTTGGCGACCGACCCGTTGAAGGGAATCGACACCGAGGAACCGGCCGACGTGATCCACTCGGGCAGGTCATCGGAGGTCGAGGGGGTCAGGACGCGCACGTCGTGACCGCGTGAGCGCAGCTTGAGCGCCAGGTCGCGGATATGGAAGCCCACTCCCCCGGGCACATCCCAGGAATAGGGGTTGACGATCCCGATCTTCACCGGTTCTTCCTCTCATGCTCCGCCCGGGCGCGGGCGAGGCGCTCGGGGTCTAAGTCCTCGACGAACACGCGCTGCATCATGTGCCAGTCCTGCGGCCGCTCCGCCATCATCGCGGCGAACTCACTCACCCACGCCTGCGTCAGCGCCTCCACGCGGTTCGCGCCCGGCGCCAGCTCCTCGGGAACGCTCACCGGACCGACGCAGCGCACGCGCACGTCCGCGCCCGTGGGAGTCTCATTCTCATAGGTGATGCACGCGACGAAAAGAGGGCGATCCAGTTTGGTCGCGAGGGCCGCGGGTCCCGCCGCGACGAGGGCTCGCGCGCGCCCCAGATCCACCTCGATGCCCGATCCCGAAATGTCGCGGTCAGCCAGCAAGGGCACGATCACGCTACAGCCGCGCACCCGCTCGACGAGGCTGCCGAACACAGACTCCCCCTTGGCGACGCCGATGATCTCCATCCCAAGCCCCTCGCGCAAGGCCACGAAACGCTCGAACAGCGAGGGGGGCTCGACCTTCTCGGCCACCGTGACGATCCCCCGACCGTGGGCGCACACCCACGCGCCCGCGCGGTCCCAGCTGCCCGAGTGACCCAGGGCCAGGACGACCGGGCCGTCCTCACTGGCGGCAGCCAGGGCCTCGAAACGGTCAAAGGAAACGCCCTCCAACAGGGGTACTCCCCTGCTCGAGCCCAGCATCAGCTCCTCGGCATAGTTGCGAATATGAGAGCGGACGGCGGCAATCAGCAGGTCGCGCGAGGGCTGCTCGCCCGTCAATCGCGCCATGTTGGCGCGCAGGCGTTCGATGGGCGCTCCCCCGCGCCGCGCGAGGACGCCTGCGCCGACGTGAGCCGCACGCATCACGACGCGCAGGGGCAGGCGTGGGGCCAGCGCGAAAGCTGCCGACAGGGGCGAAAAGGTCACTGCGCTCCCTCGTCGATGGTGCGCGCGGTGAACCAGATGCGCTGGCACACGGTCACGAAAGACGCGACACAGACCCAGGTCAGGCCAGCCGCGAACACCCATTCGGGCAGCCCGAGGCTCATGAGCATCGCCGTGCCCATGCCGACAATGAGGCGGTCGGTGCGCTCGGCGATACCGAGCTTGGCGATCACGCCCACGGACTCCGCTCGGGCGCGGGCGTAGGGCACCGCCGCCGCGCCGATGATCGAGCAGATGCCGACAATGATCGCCCAGGTTCGCACGGGGGAATCTGCCATCCGGAAGACCGCGTAGGCGGTGAGCGAACCGAAGACCGCGCCGTCGGCGAGACGGTCGAGCGTCGAATCTAGGAAGGCACCGAAGCGCGTCCCGCCGGTCGTCATCCGCGCCAGTGTTCCGTCGACCGAATCGCCGAACATCACGACCGCCAGGGCAATGCCGCCCTGCCAGATCCATCCCCGCGGGATGCACACGACCGCGATGGCCACGGACGCCACCGTTCCCGCAACCGTCACCATGTTCGGAGTCACACCGGCGCGGGCAAGAACGCGGGCGAGCGGCGTAAAGATCGCCTTGGTGATCGACCGTCCGTGATTGCCGAGCATCAGTCCTCCCTCGGCCAGGCGGCAGCTAGGCGTGCGCGAGCGTCCTCGAGGAGCTCGGGCACGGCCTTCGTGCGCGCAATAATGGGCAGGAAGTTCGCGTCACCGGCCCACCGAGGCACGATGTGCTGATGCAGGTGAGCGGCGATTCCGGCGCCCGCCACCTCGCCCTGATTCATGCCCAGGTTGAAGCCGTGCGGGGCTGCCACCTCGCGGCTCACCCGCATGGCGGTAGCCGTCAGCTCCCCCAGCTCGACGCGCTCAGCGTCGGTCAGCTCGGTGTAGTCCGAGACGTGACGATACGGACACACGAGCAGGTGACCGGAGTTGTAGGGAAAGAGGTTCATGAGCACGAAGCACGTGGCGCCTCGGTGAACGATGAGCCCCTCGTCGTCGGCCTTACCGGGCGCGGCGCAGAAGGGACACGTGCGGTCACTCGCGTCGGCGGGTTTGCCCTCCCCGTGGATGTAGGCCATCCGATAGGGGGTCCAGAAGCGAGAGAAGCCGTCCGGGACGCCCGCAAGCCCGCGGGCGTCCTCGGTGGGCAACGGTTCGTGGGGCGTGCCCTGCTCCGTCATGTCGCTCACGCCTCGTCGAGGCCGTCGATCTGGTCCGCGTTGTTGCGCTGCTCAATGTGCGCGGCGATCAGCTCAACCGCGCGATCGACAACAATGCCGTTATGCTGCGAGCCGTCGCGCAGGCGGAACGACACGGCCCCGGCCTCGACGTCCTCGCCACCGGCGATGAGCGTGAAGGGGATCTTGTCCTTCGACGCGTTGCGGATCTTCTTGCCGAAGCGGTCGTCGGACAGGTCGGTCTCGACGCGCACGCCGCGCTCGCGCAGCTTCGCGGCGACGTCCTTGACGTAGCCGTCGAAGGCCTCGGCGACGGGGATAAGGCGGACCTGGACGGGCGAGAGCCACGCCGGGAACGCGCCCGCGTAGTGCTCGGTGAGGACGCCGATGAAGCGCTCGACGGAGCCCAGCTTCGCGGAGTGGATCATGACGGGGCGCTGACGGGTTCCGTCGGCGGCCGTGTACTCCAGGTCGAAGCGCTCGGGCTGGTTGAAGTCGTACTGGATCGTCGACATCTGCCAGGTGCGGCCGATCGCATCCTTGACCTGGACGGAGACCTTCGGGCCATAGAAGGCGGCGCCGCCCGGATCGGGCACGAGGTCCAGGCCGGTGGCCGCGCAGGCGTCCTCAAGCGCCTTGGTTGCGGCCGCCCAGTCCTCGTCGGAGCCGATGAACTTGTCCTTCTTCTTGCCGTCCTCGTCGCGCGTGGACAGCTCCAGGTAGAAGTCCTTCAGTCCGAAGGCGGAGAGGATGGAGAGGAAGAACTCGATCTGCGTGCGGATTTCCTCGGAGGCCTGCTCGGGCGTGCAGTAGGTGTGCGAGTCGTCCTGCGTGAAGCCGCGCATGCGGGTCAGGCCGTGGACGACGCCGCTCTTCTCGTAGCGGTAGTCGTGGCCCAGCTCGTAGAAGCGCAGGGGCAGCTCGCGGTAGGAGCGGCCTCGCGAACGGAAGATGAGGTTGTGCATCGGGCAGTTCATGGCCTTGAGGTAGTACTCCTGGCCTGCCTTCGTGACGTTACCCTCCTCGTCGCGTTCCTCGTCGACGAGCATGGGCGGGAACATCGTGTCCGCGTAGTAGGGCAGGTGGCCCGACGTGTGGAACAGACCGCCCTTAGAGATTTCTGGGGTGTGCACGAAGTCGAAGCCGGCCTGCTTATGCCGGTCGGTCACGTATGACTCGATCTCGTGGCGCAGGATGCCACCCTTGGGGTGGAAGATGACCAGGCCGGGGCCGATCTCCTCGGGGAAGGAGTACAGGTCCAGCTCGGCTCCGAGGCGGCGGTGGTCGCGGCGCTCGGCTTCCTTGATGCGCTCCTGGTAGGCGACGAGGTCCTCCTTGGAGGCCCAGGCCGTGCCGTAGATGCGCTGGAGCTGGTCGTTCGACTGGTCGCCCTTCCAGTAGGCGGCCGAGGCCTTGGTGAGCGCGAAGCCGTTGCCGATCAGCTTGGTGGAGGGCAGGTGGGGGCCGCGGCACAGGTCCTTCCAGGCGACGGAACCGTCGCGGCGGACGTTGTCGTACATGGTCAGGGTCGCGCCGCCGACCTCGACGGACGCGCCCTCCGCGCCCTTGCCCTTCGTGGTCACCAGCTCAAGCTTGTAGGGCTGGGCGGCCAGCTCGCGGGTGGCCTCCTCCTCGGAGATTTCGCGGCGCACGAAGCGCTGGCCTTCCTTGATGATGCGCTTCATGCGCTTTTCGAGGTCGCGCAGCAGCTCGGGGGTGACCGCGTCGATGTTGCCGAAGTCGTAGTAGAAGCCGTCGGTGATGAAGGGGCCGATGCCGAGGTTGACATCGGGGAAGACGTCCTGAACGGCCTGGGCGAGCACGTGCGTGGCGCTGTGACGCAGGATGTTCAAGCCGTCCTCGCTGGCCAGTGTGATGGCCTCGACGCTCGTGCCCTCCTCGAAGGGGGTCGCGAGGTCGCGCGGCGTGCCGTCAACCTTGATGGCGACGACGTCGCGGGACTTCTCGAACCACGTCGTGCCCGTGGTCCCCGCCGGTACGGTCTGGTTTTCTCCGTCGATGACGAGCGAGATGTCGGGCACAGTGTCTCCTTGGTCGATACGGTCGATGCAGTTAGGTGCTAGTGGGATTCTAACGCCCGGGGGCGGGCGATTCAGGAGCGGGCGCGCCAGTCCTTGATCGCTTTTGCCGCGCTCAGGGCGCGATAGGTGTTCTTTTTGACGGGCATATCCCACCCGCCGGGGACGTCGGTGAAGTGCGCCGCAAAGGCGCTCTTGTACTTGCCGACACTGTAGAGATCGGGGCAGCGCGGGGAGTGCGCGCCCATGAGGTCGAATTCGCGCACGCCGTCGCGGGCCAGGAACTCGGCGGCCAGGAAGTCCAGGACCGGGGGTTGGCGCAGGCGACGGCCGGCCTCGGTGGAGGCGCCGTATTCGGCCTGCGCGCGGATCCCCTCCACGAGGCAGAAGTCCCAGCACAGGATGGCGCCGTCGGCGTCGCGCATGGAGAAGATGCGCGCATGCTTGGGTCCCAGCGTGGTCAGCAGGCTCATGTAGTAGGCCTTGGGGTGGGGGCGGAAACCGTCACGCTCGGCGGTCTCTTCCATGACGGCGTAGTACTCGTCGATGACGTCGGCCGCGTTCGCTGTGTCCTCGTGGAAGGTGATGCCTTCGGCCTTGCCCTTCTTCAGGCCGGAGCGGATCGAGCGCTTGCCGGACTTGGGCATCGCCGCGAGGATCGCTTCTTCGGTCTTGCCGGAGGTGTCGATGACGACGGTGCGGTCGTAGGAGATGGTCTGCAGGGGCATCACCAGGTCGGGGTGCTGGTAGATGGCGTGCAGGCGCACGAAGGCGACGGATTTGTCCCGTTTCTTGATTTCGCGCAGCAGGTCGGCGCGCAGGGCGGCCTCACGTTCGGGGGTCGCCTCCTTGACCCAGGCCGGGCCCCACTTCGCCCACAGGTAGTGCACGCCTCGCACCGCGTACTTGTAGAGGGTGATGAAAGCGACCTTGGTGTCGTCCTCGCACCACGCGTATCGGCCCCATACGCCGTGTCCCTGGGACTTTTCGAAGGCTTCCCACACGCAGGCCTGCTCGATGGGCAGGGAGCGATCCTGGAAGCCGGAGACGGCGGCGATCTTGTCTTCTTGGGAGATGGGCACGAGTGAGGTTGTCGTCATGGTGTCCTCGTTGGTCGGGTCTATCGGTCGCGTAGGGGGTCAGTCTATCAGGGGCGCCTTCCCCGCCGATGAGGCCGTGGCGGGGCGAGGCGGTGGGAGCTCAGTAGGAGGTGTCGGTCGGCTCCGGATAGTAGCGGGCGAACTTGCGCCGGTGGTTCTGCTTCTGGAGCCACACCGTGAGGTTGCGGCGCAGGTCCTTCTCGGTCGGGTTGAGCAGCAGGTCGAAGCGACGCCCCTCGCGGATGATGCGCGTGACCCGCGCGCGCAGCTCGGGGTCTGTGATGTAGTGCAGGAGAAGAGAATCGGGGACCATCGTGTAGAGGATCTCATCGCGCGCCTGCGTCTGCTCGCATTCCTGGCCGTCGATGAGGTCGGCAACCATCGGGATCATGGGGTTCGCCCCGGCGGCAGCCATGTACCAGTTGTTACGCCCGATGCGGGGGTTGACCTCGAAGAAGACGGCGCGTCCATCGCGAGGATCGATCTTGACGTCAAAGTTCGCGAAGCCGCGGTACCCGTTTTCGGTGAGCAGTGTGCAGGCGTCCTCCCACAGGGAGGGGAAGTCCTCGGTGATCATCGCCACGGGGTTTCCGATCATGGTCGGCGCGTGGTCTTCGAGGAGCACGCGCGCGGAGCCGATGAGCGTGACCGTGCCGCGGGAGTCCACGTAGGCGGTGATCGAACGCATCGCCGTGTTATCGCCGGGGATCAGCTCCTGGACCAGGAACGTGTCGCGGAACCCCGCGGCTTTGAGGGTCTCCCACAGCTGAGTGAGCTCGTCGGGGGTGTCGATGAACCAGATCTTGCGCTTGCCCTCGAATTCGAGGACGTCGTAGGGCTCCCCGTTGGCGGCCTTGGCCACCACGGGGAAAGCGAAGGGAATCTCCGGAGCCGCCCAGGCCTCGTCGAGGACGCCTGAGAAGTCGACGACGACGGTGCCGGGCGTGTCGATGCCCGCGCGCTGGCAGGCGCGCGCAAACTCGGCCTTGTCCGTCAGGCGGTTCATGACGTCCAGGGACGGGAAGGGCAGCGCATAGTGGCGCGACAACGCCGCCATGTTGCGGGCGACGAAAGCGGAGAAAATGTCGTGGTTCGCCATCAGGATGAGCTTCTTGTCGGAATGCTCACCGGCGATGGTCATGAGGGTGTCCAGCAGCTGGGCGTCCGTCGCGTGTGCACTCACATGTCGGACATCGAAAAAGTGTGACCGTGTGATCGAATCGGTCGGCTGGGAACCCACGCAGATGCAGCGACATCCGAAGGCTTCGTTGAAACAGCGGCCAATCCCATACACTCCGAAGTCCCCGCCGATAATGACGGGGAGGATGTCCTGGCGGGGAGCGAGGGGACGAGGCCGGGTCAAGTAGTCGATCGTCATGCCTCAAGCCTAGCGCCTGGTAGGATACAGAACGATCCCTGAGACCTCTCTCACCAACACGAAAGTCCGCTATGAGTACCCCGTTCCCCCCTCAGAATCAGCAGCCGTTCCAACAGCAGCCGACCGGCGGTTACAACCAGCAGCCCGGCTACCCGCAGGGCGCTCAGCAGGGGTATGGAAACGCAATGCCCGGCCCCACTCCCTCGCCCTACGGTGGCGCGCCGATGGGCCCGGCGCCTCGCAAATCCAACGGCGGACTGATGGCAGCCATCATCGGCGGTGTATTTGTCATCACTCTGATCGGCGGCATCATCGTCCTCTTCCTGTACTCGGCGGCCACGTCAGGTTCTTCGTCCTCCGAGCGCTCGAGCTCTCCGTCGCCGACCTCGACGTACAGCCCGACCCCGTCCAACAGCCCCACGCCGTCTCGCAGTCCCCAGCCGACCTCCAGCCCCAAGCCTTCCTCCAGCTCGTCCAGCTCCTCGGCGAGCTCGGTGTCCGATGAGGAAGAGAACGGCGTCATGGAGGCGTGCCGATCCGCGCTGAGCCAAGTTGTGACCAGCGGCCGCATCACGGACGCCTCGATCGGCAAGACCGGCAAGAACTCCAAGGGCGAGCAGCAGTTCGAGGTCAAGGGACAGCTGAGCGGAACGCTGGCCGCGACCGGCAAGAACGGGACCCACAACTTCACTTGCTCGGCCGTCTACCACGACAGCAAGAAAACCTACGAGGCCTCGGTGACGGTCGACCTCTGATGTCGATGATCCTCCACTCCGACCTGCTGCCGACCGGGCGCGGCGATGCCGACCCGTGGTGGATGAACGCGGTGCTCTATCAGATCTACCCGCGTTCCTTCCAGGACAGCGACGGGGACGGAGTGGGGGATCTGCAGGGGATCGTGCGCCGCCTGGAGTACCTGGCTCAGCTCGGCGTCGATATCGTGTGGATATCGCCCATCTATCGCTCGCCGCAGGCAGACAACGGATACGACATCTCCGACTACCGCGACATCGACCCGCTCTTTGGCGACCTCGAGACCTTCGACGCGCTCGTCGCTCGCGCTCACGAGCTCGGGATGCGCATCGTCATGGACTTGGTCGTCAACCACACGTCCGTCGAGCACCCGTGGTTCGTCGAATCCGCCACGGGCCCCGACTCCGCGCGTCGCGACTGGTACTACTGGCGCGATCCGCGCCCGGGAGCAGTGCCCGGCACACCCGGTGCGGAGCCCTCGAACTGGGAGTCCTTCTTCGGGGGGTCTGCGTGGGAGTGCGACCCGGCCTCGGGCCAGTACTACCTGCACCTGTTCGCGCGCGAGCAGCCGGACCTGAACTGGGAGAATCCCGAGGTTCGCGACGCCGTCTACGACATGATGAACTGGTGGCTCGATCGAGGGGTGGACGGTTTCCGGGTCGACGCGATCGACGTCATCTCGAAGCGACCGGGGCTGCCCGACGGGGGGCCCGCGCGCGCCCCCTTCGGCGTCGGCCACGAGTGCTTCGCCGACGGCCCGCGCCTACACGAGTTCCTTCAGGAGATGCACGAGCGCACGTTCGCCCGCCATCCTGGCTCGTTTACCGTCGGGGAGGCCTCGAACGCCTCCCCCGAGTCGGCCCTCCTCTTCTGCGATCCGGACAGACGCGAATTCAACATGCTCATCCAGTTCGAGCACGTCAACCTGGGCCAGGAAAACGGCAAGTTCTCGCCGCGCACACTGGCCGACGGCGAGCTGGCGGACGTCATGTCGACCTGGCAGGAGGCCCTGGGCGAGCGGGGCTGGAATGCCCTCTACCTGGAAAACCACGATCAGCCGCGCGCGGTGTCTCGCTTCGGCGACCCGCACGGCGCCTGGTACGAGTCGGCCACGGCACTGGCCACCGCGTACTTCCTCCAGCGCGGAACACCATTCATCTACCAGGGCCAGGAGATCGGCATGCTCGGCGGGCACTTCACCCGCCCGAGCGACTTCCGCGACGTCGAGTCCCTCAACTACCTGAGCGCGCATCCCGGTGAGGGCGTGCCTACGGGGCTCGCGGCCATCTCGCGCGATAACGGCCGCACCCCCATGCAGTGGGACTCCTCCCCCACCGCCGGCTTCACGTCCGGGACGCCGTGGATCGACCTGCCTCCGTCGGCCTCGTCCATTCACGTTGAGCGCCAGCTGGCCGATGCTTCCTCGGTCCTGGCCTTCTATCGGGCGCTCATCGACGCGCGACACAGGGTCCCCGCCCTGACCTCGGGGTCCTTCCGGCGCGTCGACGCGGGCGATCCTGGGCTCTTCGTCTACGTGCGTTCGAGCGAGGGCAGTGAGGTCCTCGTCATGACGAACCTGTCGGGGCGTGCGATCACCCCTCGGGGCGTTTTCTTTGACGAGGACTTGAGCCCCTCGCGCTGGGCCCTGTACCTGGGCAACATGGCGTCCCCCATTGATTCCTCGGAGGCCGAGGCGGGCGACCCCCTGCCTTCGTCGACGATGGCGCCGTGGGAGGCGCGCGTCTACCTGCGCTAGCTCCGGCGGGTGCCCGCCGGAGCAGACCTCGAGCGCCCGGAGTGACTCGCCTCCCGCAGGCGTGAGGGCCGCGTGTGTGTCCACGTCGTTGCGTCGCGCGCTCCTCCCCCGCTCCCGCTGCGATCGTGGCTATCTGCGACAACGAATAGTGGGTGGGAGGAGCATCGCTCCTCCCACCCACTGCACGGCCGTGACGGCCTACGTTATCGTGCTGTGCCCGCGCAGTGGCGCGTCATCAGCGCACCGCGTGACCGCGGCGCTTGATGGCCACGAGCGACAGACCAGCCATCGCGACGATCCCGGCGAGCACTCCCAGTCCGGCGGCGTCCGTGCCGGTCGCGGCCAGCTTGGGCGTCGGGGAAGGCGTGGCGGACGGGGTCGGCGCGGGGCTCGACGGCGTGGCGGACGGGGTCGGGGTCGGCATCGGAGCCAGCGTATTCGTCAGAACGAGCGAGTAGATGTTCTCGTCGCTCAGCGTGAAGGTGGCCTCGCGGTTGTCGGCCGCCAGCATCACGCCGTCTGCTGTCTCGAAGACGCGGCTCTCGGCATCGTTCCAGGTGATCTCCGCTGCCGTGGGCAGGTCGCCCTCGGTGACGGTGACCTCGGTGCCCAGCGGGAGCGACTCGGGGTAGGTGTAGGTTTCCCCGGCCTTAATGGTCGCCTCGAAGGTCTTGTTCACAGTCGGATCGGCGTCATTCTTCAGCGTGATGACGAGTGTGTAGTCGAGGTCCTTCGCGGACTCGGGCAGCTCGCCCTCCACCTTCTTGGTCACCGAGAAGGTCTGGTGCGCGTAGGCATTGGCGACAGCTCCGTAGCGCAGGACCTTCGTGATGGGCTCGACCGTCTCACCGGGGACGGTGTACTTCACGGTGTTAGCGAATTCGCCAGCGATGTCGCTGGCCCGCTTGGCGCCCTCAACGCGCGCCGGCAGCATGATGATGGCCGACTGGTGGGCGGGGATCTCCGCGAGCTTGACGGTGACCTTCGTGGAGGTGCACTCGATCTGGGCGGCGTTGCCGAACGCACCGTTCGAGGTGTCCTTGTCGCGGCGCAGACCCTCGGAGGTCGTCGGGTCCGTGACGATGAAGGTGTGGGTCTTCGTGTACTCGTTGACTGTGTCGCAGTCGAAGCTCCAGCGCGAACCGGCGGGGGCCTCGTCGACGATTGAGGCTCCAGTCACGGCCGTGTCGCCGGCGGGCAGGACCACTCGCCACATGATGGCCTTGTTCTCGTCACCGTCCTCCGAGTCGCTCAGGTTCAGCCAACCGTCCTTCTGGTAGCGCGCTTCGCCGGGGGTGCGGCGGGTCATATCCAGGGTGCGGGTCACCTTACCACCGATGACCACCTTGTAGGTTTCGCCTCCGGGGCCGGTGTAGCTGGCCAGGCCGTTCGTCGTCACCGTGCCGTACCACTGTGCGGCGGATTCAACCTTGTTGTTGAAGACGACCGTGACGGTGCCGTCGGCCGCCCAGGTGCCGCAGCCGACGACGATGTTGTCGTGGGAGACGACGTCGAAGCTACGCGAGACCGTCGGACGAAGCACCGACTGTCCGGACGTGGCTTCGACGACGGAAGCGTCGTAGGTGAAGTAGTCACCGGCCTTGACACGCCCCTGCGTCTGCCACGGGAGCTTGACGCCCAGGTCCCACCAGTCGCCGACCGAGTGGACCTCGCGTCCGGCGTGGTCAACCAGCTGAGCCTTATCCCAGTCCAGCGCGACCTTATCGCTCACGTTGGTCACTGCCGCCGGGCAGGAGGGCGTGTCCGCGCGCGCGGGTGCCTGCGCAGAAAAAACCTGTGTGAGACCAAAAAAACTCAGTACCAATACGAAGGCAGCAAGAAGTGCACCGACGTGACGGCGCTTCGAGGCGACCATAGAAAACTCCTGTCAACGGGATGTGCGACGGCGTCGCTTCACACCCTGCCAGTCTATGCTACTGCTCTGTAATTTGGTCAAGAATCGTAGCGAACAGTCCTCCATCAACGGCAATAGCCGCAGTCGACAAAAAAGCGATTCCGCTTGTTCACTCACTTTGCTATCAAAGTGTCAATTTTTAGATGTCGGGCGTGTCGGACAAGTTTTAAAACGGTTAGGTCTCACCCGAACTGTGACGGAACGCCAACAAACGCTCACTCGTCCCTACCGACGCGCATACATCCACGAGCAGCCGACAAACTCCCAACAGGCGTCACCAAACGACCCGAACTGAGCTCGTGTCACACAACGCCTTCATCACCTGGCGCACTGCCGCTCACGCCGCAAGCCCTCCCCGATCTGGCCGGGACAACTGATCATGCCCGAGGGTGCACAGGCCACCATGCGGGACACCACTGAGCGACAGGCCACGTCATGAGGACACACCTCGACTCGGCGTCGACGAGACGCACGGGCCCAGCACCAGAGCGCACATCCAGCGCAGGCGGTACGCCTCGGACCCAGCACCAGAGCGCACATCAAGCGCAGGCGGTACGCCTCGGGCCTGGTGGATGGCCGCCCGGGACAGCTCACCCTTCACTGTTGATTGTCCCGCACCAGCAAGCCGACAAGTCACCACACAACCAACACGTTGTGCCCTTTAACCCGGAGGCGAGTAGAACCCTCAGCCCCAACAGCGCAGCGAGACCCTGGGAGCAGCGAGCATACACAAAGAGCCGGATCACAAGGATCCGGCTTGAATGGTGGGCGATACTGGGATCGAACCAGTGACCTCTTCCGTGTGAAGGAAGCGCGCTACCCCTGCGCCAATCGCCCGAGGTGGGTACGGGATTCGAACCCGTGTATACGGCTTTGCAGGCCGCTGCCTCGCCTCTCGGCCAACCCACCACGCCCAATGGGATCGTGTGGATTCCCGATTGAGAGCGGATGACGGGACTCGAACCCGCGACCCTCACCTTGGCAAGGTGATGCTCTACCAACTGAGCCACATCCGCGTGCACCGCTTGTGCGGCTGGGCATATGCCCGCCAGCCCCTACAAGGGGTGACCGTGGGCGATACTGGGATCGAACCAGTGACCTCTTCCGTGTCAGGGAAGCGCGCTCCCGCTGCGCCAATCGCCCGAGCGGATGACGGGACTCGAACCCGCGACCCTCACCTTGGCAAGGTGATGCTCTACCAACTGAGCCACATCCGCGTTTCTCAGAACGTTGACCGTTCTTCGCAACGGGTAAAACCTTAACAGACCTTGCGGGCAGATTGCAAAACCAAACAGCCGTTATCCAAGTCACATGCTCATTTTTGGGCGGATTAGCGCCCCTCGAAGAGCATTCGTGCCACCCTTGTCCGTATGGAAACTCGACCTGGTAAGGCTTACCCGCTGGGCGCCACCTTTGATGGAACCGGCACGAACTTCGCGATCTACTCGTCGGTCGCCACCTCGGTGACCCTATGCCTCCTAGACGACGAGCTCAACGAAATGCGCATCCCCATGACCGAGGTGGATGCCTACGTTTGGCACGTCTACGTCCCGCAGGTGCGGGCCGGCCAGCGCTACGGCTACCGCGTCGAGGGCCCCTGGGACCCCGCTCGAGGCCTGCGCTGCGACTCCTCCAAGCTTCTCCTCGACCCCTACGCCAAGGCCATCGAGGGACAGCTCAAGGATTCTCTCGACCTTCTCTCCTACCAAGCAGACGACCCCCTCAGCCTCAAGGGCGGAGACTCCGCCAAGGCAACCATGCACTCCGTCGTCGTCAACCCCTTCTTCGACTGGGAGGGCGACCGCAGCCCGGGGCACGACTACTCGGAGTCGATCATCTACGAGGCGCACGTCAAGGGCATGACGATGCGTCACCCCGACGTCCCCGAGGAGCTGCGCGGCACCTACGCCGGCATGGCGCACCCGGCGATCATCGAGCACCTCACGAAGCTCGGCGTCACCACCGTGGAGCTCATGCCGATCCACCAGTTCACCAACGATACGACGCTGCAGGCCAAGGGCCTGTCGAACTACTGGGGATACAACACGATCGGCTACTTCGCGCCGCATAACGCCTACGCGGCCACGCAGGAACCCGGCGCTCAGGTGTCCGAGTTCAAGGCAATGGTCAAGGCCCTGCACGCCGCCAACATCGAGGTCATCCTCGACGTGGTGTACAACCACACGGCCGAGGGTAACCACATGGGCCCCACCCTGTCCTTCCGAGGCATCGACAACCCCTCGTACTATCGACTGGTGGACGGGGACCGTCAGCACTACTTCGACACGACGGGAACCGGCAACTCCCTCCTCATGAGCTCCCCGCAGGTCCTCCAACTCATCATGGACTCGCTGCGCTACTGGGTGACAGAGATGCACGTGGATGGCTTCCGCTTTGACCTCGCCTCCACGCTGGCACGCCAATTCGCCGAGGTCGACCGCCTCTCCGCGTTCTTCGATCTGATTCACCAGGACCCGGTCGTCTCACAGGTCAAGCTGATCGCCGAGCCCTGGGACGTGGGCGCCGACGGCTACCAGGTCGGCGGCTTCCCTCCCCTGTGGTCGGAGTGGAACGGCAGGTACCGCGACACGGTGCGCGACTTCTGGCGCGGCGAATTTTCCTCGCTGCCAGACTTCGCCTCCCGCCTCGCCGGCTCCTCGGACCTGTACGGCACCACGGGACGCAAGCCCATGGCGTCCATCAACTTCGTGATCGCACACGACGGCTTCACGCTGCGCGACCTCGTGTCCTACAACGAGAAGCACAACGAGGCGAACCTCGAAGGCGGCGCGGACGGCGCGAACGACAACCGTTCGTGGAACTGCGGAGCCGAGGGCGACACGGACGACGAGGAGATCATCGAGCTGCGCTACCGCCAGCAGCGTAATTTCCTGACGACGCTCATGTTCTCCCAGGGCGTGCCCATGATCGCCCACGGCGACGAACTGGGTCGCACTCAGCGCGGCAACAACAACGCGTACTGCCAGGACAACGAGCTGTCGTGGATCAACTGGGATCTCGACGAGCAAGATTACGAGCTGCTGCGCTTCACCCGCCACCTCATCCACCTGCGTCGCGATCACCCGGTGATGCGTCGGCGTCGTTTCCTCGAGGGACCTGCAAAGCGCGGTGGCGAGTCGGACCTGGGCGAGATCGAGTGGTTCACGCCCGCCGGCACGCACATGACGGAAGAGGAATGGAACCAGCCGTGGGCTCGCTCCACGATGGTCTTCTACAACGGGGACGCGATCCGCGAACCCGACGCCAACGGACGGCGCATCCTCGACGACGACTTCCTGCTGCTCATCAACGCCGCGCCGGAGGCGGTCGACTTTACGCTGCCTGACGCCAAGTATGGGCACCTGTGGCACACGGTCGTCGACACGGCTGGCGATGACGATCACAAGGACTACCAGTCCGGTGACGTGGTCCATGTGAGACCGCGAACGGCGTTCATTCTGCGCAATCCGCGAGGTCTGTAAAACGCGGGGCCGTCTCGATACGTTGCGAGGAACACGTACCCGCTACTTATCGAGATGGCCCTTAGCGGCGCGTCTGGCCCTCAAGAAGGAATGACACCTTTACGATTTTAATCGTGAATGAGAACGCGGTGCCCGAGGAGTTTGTTCGGGCTCTGCTGTCCCTGCGACAGGCCGACCACCTGCCGCATATCCTCCTCGAAGAGGTGTCCCCGCCTCGTCGTTTGGCGCCGTTTACGGCCGCACTGGCGATGCGCACGATAGACGAGGACCCTGCGGGACAGCCCCTGTCGACCGGTCGCATGATCGTGCTGCATGATCCCGTGGAGCAGATCGGCTGGAACGGCACGTTCCGCATCGTGTGCCAGATGCGCACCCAGGTTGACGCCGAGATGGCGATCGACCCGATGCTCGCCGAGGGCGTGTGGGGCTGGATGGTCGATTGCCTCGACGGCGCGGGAGCCGGTTTCCACGACATGACGGGCACAGTCACGCGCGAGATGAGCGAGACATTCGGCGGGCTCGAGCTGCGAGGCTCCTCTCTGTTCGTCGAGGTGCGCGCATCGTGGACGCCCACCAGCGAGTATCTTGGGGAGCACCTGTCCGGCTGGGCGGACGTCATGCGCCGCACGGCCGGCATCGTTCCCATCCGTCACCTCGAAGGAGTCTGAGTGCTGGTTAACAACGGTGGCGGCTTGCCCACGGGTGATACGGACAATCCGGAGCTCATCGCGCAGCCGCGTGGGGGCACCCCTGCCGTCATTGATACCCAGCGTGACCTCGACGTGGCCGCCCGCGCCCTGTCCGCGGGATCGAGCCCCGTTGCGCTCGACGTGGAGCGCGCCCAGGGCTTCCGTTACGGCGCCGACCCTTACCTGGTGCAGATTCGACGCGAGGACGTCGGCACGTTTTTGATTGACACGCACGCCCTCCCCGACCTGTCCGTGCTTCAGCCGGGCGTGGAGGACGTGTGGTTGCTGCACGACTCTCTGCAGGACCTGCCGAATCTTCGCCAGGTTGGTCTGCGCGCCCCTTCCCTCTTCGATACCGAGGTCGCGGCGCGCCTGGTGGGCTTGGAGCGCTTTGGCCTGGCGGCCGTCGCTGAGCAGGTTCTCGGCCTCGGCCTCGTCAAGGACCACCAGGCGTCGGACTGGTCGGTGCGTCCCCTTCCCAAGGAGTGGCTGCGCTACGCGGCCCTGGATGTCGAACTGCTGACGGAGCTGTATTACCGCCTGTCTCGGCGCCTCGATCAGATGGGGCGCTGGGAGTGGGCGCAGCAGGAGTTCGCCTACGCACTGACGGTGGCTCCCCCGGCTGCGAAGTCGGATCGGTGGCGTTCGCTGCCCGGCGCGGGCAAGATTCGTTCGCGTCGAGGCCTGGGTGTCCTGAAAGCCCTGTGGGAGACGCGCGAGTCCATCGCACGTCGCATCGACATGTCCCCAGGGCGCCTGGTGCGTAACGCCGCGCTCGTGCGCGCGGCCTCGAATCCTCCGCGCAACAAGCGCGCACTCATGAGCATCAGCGAGTTCCGCTCCCCCGTCGCCCGCCAGTACGAGGACGAATGGATGCGGGCGCTCGCCAGCGTGGCCGCCATGACGGAGGACGAGCTGCCTCCCAAGCGTAAGCCCGTTCAGCCCGGCTCGATCCCGGAGCCTCGCCAGTGGGCTCGCATTGACGAGGCCTCGGCGGCGCGCCTGGGCACGGTGCGCAGTGCGGTCGCCTCCGTCGCGTCGGGCCTGGGCCTGGCGCCCGAGGTTGTGCTGGCCCCGCAGGTGCAGCGCTACCTCGCGTGGGCGCCCCTGGATCCGTCGCGTCCGTCGGGTGACGAGGTCGAGGAACGCATGGTGACGCGAGGGGCGCGTGACTGGCAGATCGACCTCACGCTCGACCCGATCTGCGACGCGCTCGGCGTCTAGCTGTCGCGCGCCCCGAGCGCGGATACGGCGTCGCGCGCCGCTCGCTCGATCCCGTCCGCGTCGTAGCCGAAGTCCGCGATCATCTGGGCGCGCTCCCCGTGCTCGGGGAAAATCTGGGGAACCCCGAGGCAGCGCACGGGCGTCGCGGCCTGCGTCAGTCCGTCGCGCAGTGCCCACCCGAAACCGCCGTGGACGATCCCGTCCTCGACGCTGATGACGGCGTCATAACCGGCGGCCATCTCGACGAGGTCCAGCGAGAGGGGCAGGAGCCAGCGCGGGTCAACCACGGTGACGCCGATTCCATCCGCCGCCAGGCGGCGGCCTGCCTCGATCGCGTCGGG
>NZ_ALIY01000110.1:0-14207 GCF_000283035.1 Actinomyces sp. ICM58 | reverse complement strand
TCACGCCGTTCTTGGCGTTCCCGCCCATGCTGCGCCGCGTCGTGTACACCACCAACGCTATCGAGTCCTTGAACTACCAGCTGCGCAAAATCACCAAGAACCGAGGGCATTTCCCCAGCGAAGAAGCCGCCGTCAAACTCTTATGGCTCGCCATCTGCAACATCGAAGACAAACGAGCCGCCCAGCGCCTCACAGACGCAGGAAAACCCCCCAACAAACGAACAGGACACACCCGCCTCATCCAAGGACACACCACCACCAACTGGAAACAAGCCCTCGCCCAACTCACCACCGCCTACCCCGACCGAATCACCCCCTACCTCTAACCCCCATACACAGAAAAATTGACAGGCTCGTGCGACAAAGGCATAACCCGCGTGTTCCCGAAGCGGGGCCTGCGCTCGGGCGGCGCGCTCATCTATCTGCACGGCGGGGCCTACGTGTACCCGATGGTCGCTGGTCAGTGGGGTATCGTCGAGGGCCTCATCGATCGGACCGGGCTGCCCGTCATCATTCCCGACTATCCGATTGCTCCCGCGCACACCGCGACCGACGCGTTCGACGTCGTCCAGCCCATCATCGACGAGGCCCGGGCCGAGTTCGGTCGCGTCATCCTCTTCGGCGACTCGGCGGGAGGCGGCCTGGCGCTGTCCCTTGCCATGCAGCGACGCGACGCGGGTGCGCGTCAGGTGGACGGCCTCGTCCTGTACGCCCCGTGGGTGGACGTGACCATGACGAATCCGCGCATCGAGGAGGTGCAGCGCCGCGACCGGGTTCTGCGTGTCCCCGGCGCGGCGTGGGCGGGCCGTGCGTGGGCGGGCGACCTGGACCCGGCCGACTGGCGCGTCAGCCCCCTGTACGGTGACCCGTCGGGACTGCCGCCGATGCGTATTTTCCAGGGGGACGCGGACATCGTCGGCCCCGACGTGATCGAGTTCGCGCGCAAGGCCGCTCGCGCTGGCGTGGACGTGCGCCTGCGCGTGGAGCCGGGCGGTTTCCACGTGTATGTCCTGGGCGTTCCCACCATTCCCGAGGCCGAGGCCGCCCTCGACCGCAGCGCTCGCTTCATCTCGTGGATCCTCACCCAGGGATGACTTGTGTTTCACGCGGCGTTTCACGGCCTCGTTGATGAGGGACGAGGCCTGCGCGGGGCAGCGCCCGCCAGCACGCCCACACAGGGGCAGCGCCCGCCAGCGCGGGGAGAGTGTCGGTCAGTGTGCGGGGGCAGCGCCCGCCAGCACGCCCGCGAACCTCAGGACAGTCGCACGTCCTCCAAGACCATGCTGTGCATGTACACGTCGATGGTGAGGGGAGTCTTGTCCGGGTTGAGGACGCACGCCTGGTAGAGCGGCTGCATGATTCCTGACAGCCGGGAAATGTCTCGGCTTTGTGTCCTGATGGAGAAGGTGTGGCGGGTGCCGTCCTCGAAACGCATGTGGAAGTGATTGTTGAAACTGGTGTCGTTGCGCGGAATCCGGTTACGGCTCACGATGTCTTGGTCATAGCTGCAGGAGGTGACCGTGCGCGTCTGCGACCCATCGAATAGGTCCCAGGCGGCGGGAACCAGGTAAAAGAAAGTGGGCGCCGCGATCATGAGGACGCCGATCGTGGCCCAGCCCATGGAGTCTCGTTTTCTACTGTAGGCGCGGCGGTCGCCGGATTGTTTCGCGGCGCGCAGGTCTCCCAGGGACGAGACGATCGCGACGGTTCCGCCGACCACGATGACGAGCCCGAAGCAGCACAGGAGGATGATGCTTGTGAGCATGCCGCTGCCGTAGGCGTCCATGTTGGACATGATGACGTAGGTGGCGACGAACGCCGCCGGGATCGCGATGATGGAGTAGGGGGCCAGACGCCGGAGGGCACCGCGCTTGGGAGCCCCCGAGGGCGCCCCCGGCAGGGAACCGGCGCCCGGCACGGAACCGGCGCCCGGCACGGAACTGGCCCCCGGCATGGAACTGGCCCCCGGCATGGAACCGGCGGGCGGGCCGGGGATGGGAGGCTGGGAGGGAACGTTGCGGTAGGGATACTGGGAACTCATGCGGATCCTTTGACGGGCTACAGTCGTGTTGGCGGGCGCGTCGTCAGTCGAGGCGCGCGGCCAGAATGGTCCAGGAGTGGGGCATGATCTCCAACGTCATGCCGGTGGTGCCGGGATTGGTCACGCATGCCTCGTAGAGCACGTCGTAGACTGCCTGGCTGCTAGCAGATTCGTTGTCCCGGGGGTTCAGGCGCATGTCCTGCACGCGGGTGGAGCCGTCGGCGAGCTTCATCGTGATCTCGTAGACCTCGTAGTTGATGACGCGGCTCCGTCCGCGGCTGCCGGTGCGCTGCTGCCTCTGGGCGACCGTGTTCGTGCAGCTGGTGACGGTCACGTTGCGCGAGCCGTCGGTGGCGTCGCGCACGAAGGGAGTGAGGTAGGCGATGCTGATCGCTCCGAAGGCGAGGCTGATGGCGACGCGGCCCGCCACCTTCCACAGGCGACGGCGCGGGATGGCTTTGTCGACCCCGCGTTCTCGGGCCTCGCGCGCGTCGCGGATCATGACGGGGATCGCCAGGGGGATGGTCAGGCAGGTGGCGAGGACGCCGACGTTCATGGCGACGCCCGCAAGAAAGTGGAGCGGCCCGTAGTCCGCGTCTATGTACATGGCGAAGGCGAAGAAGATGAGCGGAAAGAACGTGAAGGCCCGGATCAGGTAGTGGTGCTCGATGAGATCCTCGTAATCCTGCCTTGTGGGCGGGTGGTAGGGTTCCTTGTCGGGCTGGGGAACGCTCGTGTTAGTCACCGGTGTGTCCTTCGGGCGTGGTATCGACGAGGCGATGGCCGGCTCGCGCGGGCACGCGGGCTCGCGTCGGCCTGATCGCCGTGTGCCTTGCCAGGATAGACCCGTGTGTCCGCGGGGTAGTCACCGTGTCCACGCACTGGCGGCCCGGTGTTGACGGGGCGTCGGCGTCGCGTGACAAACCTCCCTCCGGCGTTGTGGGCGCGGCTTGGCGGCGCCTAGTTGTTGAGCCGGGCATCCGCGATGACCCACGTGCGAGTGTAGTAATCCACGGTCATGGACGCGGCCCCCGACCGCAGATGACACGCTCGATAGAGGACTCCCACCGCGCCGCCCTCATGCTCGATATCCTCTGCGCTGTCCATCTCGATGGTCGTCGTGTGCACGGTCCCGTCGTCGAAGGTCATGGTGAATTCGTTTTCGTACACGGTTGTGCTCCCGCTGCGGTAGGACGATTTCTCCATCGAGTACTGGTCGTAGGTGCACGACGTCACCGTGAATGCCTGTGGCCCGTTGGCGAGGTCGAGGGCGGCGGGCACCCCGTTGGACAGAGCGAAGTACCCGAGCAGCAGTCCCACAAAGCCAACCATGATGAGTCCGGGCTGTCGTGAGAGGGCGTCATTCTCGTTGCCCTGCGCCCTGGATGCACGCATGCGGCGGAGCACGATGACCGCGAAGGGGATGCACCCGAGCGCAGCGATGAGAAGCACGCCGCTCTTGATGAGCGTCCACTGAAGCACTTCCGGGCCGACGGTGAAGGACTCGCCGATCATGTACACGAACGTGGCGATGAGGATGCCCAGCGTCGTCAGGATGCCCCACAGCCAGAAGTGTCCCTTGGACTCTTTCTTCGGCTCGCGCGGCGCGCCGGTCGGGGATGCGCCCGGGTAGGAGCTTCCCATCGTCGAGGCCTGGGTGAGGCGCGCTTGCCCGTTGGGGCCTCGCTGCCCGCCCACGCTCGGGGCGGTCGGGTCGGCCTCCCATCCGCCCCGGTTGCGCGTGATCGGTGGTTGGGGGACGCCGCTGGAGGGCGCGTCCTCGCGCGGAGACCACGGGTCGGGCGCCTGGGCGGGGGAGCGGCGTGCGGAGGCGGACGGGTCGAAGGCAGACGGATACGGGTTCTGGTTGCTCATGGTGGACCTGAGGAGAGGGGGAACGAGGCTGGGGCGAGTTCGTTCGTGTGTCAGTTCAGGCGGGCGTCGACGATGATCCAGCTGTGCTCGTAGACGTCCAGGGTCATGGACGCGTTGCCCGATTGCACTTTGCAGGCCTGGTAGAGCACCTCGTAGGTGCCGCCCATGGTCTGGATGCTCGTGGGCTGGTTTGTCTCGATGGTTGTCGTATGCAGCGTCCCGTCGGTGAGGATCATCGTGAAGTAGTTGTCGTACACGGTGCGCCCGCCTCCGCGTCGACGTGACCTTCGATGTGAGCCCTGCTCGTAGGTGCACGAGGTGACGGTGACCGTATGGTGGCCTTCGACGAGGTCTTGGGCAGCCGGGACGCCGTAGGTGACGGAGAAGTAGCCGCTGAGGGGGAGGATGATGATGGCGAAGAACAGGGCGCGAACGCGCATGCGGCTGGTTGCGATGTCGCCGGCGGCCTTGGCTCGCCGCAATTCGCGGAAGGAGCGGGGGATGCTGACCAGGCACCCGATGGCGACGATGAGCCCGAGCCCGCTTGCTGCGGCCGTCCAGGTGAGTCGTTCCGTGCCGAAGTCGTATGAGCCTCCCACCACGGCGTAGATGACGATGGCGAGGACGGCCAGGATCGTGAGGATGGTCGTCGCGAGGGAACGCTTCTTCTGTTGGGTGGGGGCAGTGGCCTCTTCGTCGGGCGAGGGGTCGGGCTGGGCGTACCCGTAGGAGGCGGCGCTCGCGGGTGTCTGGTTCTGCGGGTACTGGTAGCCGGGGTGCGGGTTGTGCTGGCCCTGATACGCGCCGCCGTAGCCGTCGGGTGACGCGGCGCCGGGCGCCTGGTAGGGCTGCCCGTACTGCGGGTACTGGTATCCGGGGGCCTGCTGGGAGTAGGCGCCCTGGTCGGAGGGGTAGTTGTACTGGGAGGGGCCGACGGGGGGAATCTGTCCGGGGCCGGAGGGGTTGTGCGGGGAGTTGAACTGGTTGGGGTTGCTCATGTGGGGACCTATGCTGTGAGGGGTGTGTGGCGAGGCCTGGGCTAGGAGGGTGCGCCCGCCGCGGCGGGCAGGCGCGCGGTGAGGGTCCAGCTGGCAGCCTGGGTGTCTGTGTCCACACTACCGCCCACGCTCGTCGCGAGGGCGCGGATCTCACCCATGTGACGCGCACCCAGGACGGGGGCGCGATCTGTGAGCGCGCTGATGGTGAGGGTGAGGGCTTCCTCCGTCGCCGAGCCGGTGACGGTGAGCGACGCGTTCTTGTCGAGTTCGGCGATGTGGGAGAAAACCAGGTAGAGGATTTCCGCGCCGACGGCGTCCCTGTATTCGCTCAACGGCGCGTACTCGTTGAAGAGGTTGATGATGGTGAAACCGGATTGCTGAGCGTAGGTGATGGCTCCGTCGATGCTCGCGAAGTCGCTGGGCTGCTGGGGGTGGGTGGGAGGCGTGGCTGTGGTGTTTGGGGGGAGTGTGGGTGTTGCGGGTGGCGTGGCGAGGTGGGCGGGTACCTCCGGGGAGGGGTGCCCGGCTGCGTGCCGCGGCGGGGTCTTCCAATCCCTGTACAGGAATCGGATGCCGGCAAAAGTAGCGACCACGATGGAGACAATCAGATAGGAGGCCGCTGCGGTGACGACGGTCGGCGACCATGAGCCAGGTGAGAAGAAAGAGCCTAGGACGATATTGAGGGACAAGAACGCGATGATCAGTGCAAAGATGAGGAGCTGCTCGCGCGAGGTGGCTTTCTGCTTGGTCATGTGCCGCTCATTCCACTCGTGCGTCGACGAGGACCCGGCTGTGGTGATAGACGTCCACGCTGAGGGGTGCGGAGCCGGATCGCCTTTCGCACGCGAGAATGAGTGCCACCGAGAAGGAGATGCGCGTTTTCGTGCGCCCGCGAGGGGACGTTTTCTGGGGTTGGGTGGTCATGATCTCCTGTTGCGGGTGTTCGGGCTGAGGTGGGCGATGCTTGGGCTAGGAGGGCGCACCCGCCGCGGTGGGCAGGCGCGCGGTGAGTGTCCAGGTGCCGACCTGTGCGTCGGTGTCCACACTACCGCCCAGGCTCGCTGCGAGCGCCTGAATCTCATCGATGGGACGCGCCTCAAGGACGGGGGCATAGGCGGTGAGCGCGCTGATGCTGAGCGAGCATTCCGATGGAGTGGATGATCCGGAGACGGTGATGGATGCGGTCTCGTCCAGCGCGCTGATGTGGGAGAGGACCGCCTCAACGATGCGTGCTCCGAGCGCTTCAATGTCGTCGGGCAGTGCGACATCGGGGGTGAACAGGTTGATGACGAGGGAACCGGACCGCTGGGCGCGCGTGATGGCGCCCGCGATGGTCGCCTCGTCGCTGGTGCGCGTTGGCGTGCCCGTGAGGCGGCTGCGAGCCTGGCGCAGCCAGGAGGCCGTGCCTTCCTGAGAGGAGGGGTGCTGCGCGGAGCCCTCACCGGCCTCGTGCTCGGAGTTCTCGGGTGGGCGCGCTGGGTGTTCCCCGGCGGACGGGGGAGTAGGGGTGGTGGAGCGTTCCTGAGCGCCGTTGTCGGACGTTGAGGAGACGTGGCGTGCCGCGTAGTACGTGGCGATGAGGATGATGCCTGTGGGGGCGAACCTGATGAGGGTGTGGATGGGCCCGGGGATGTCCAGGTCGGACACGAGGGATATGACGATGAAGCAGAGGAGGAAGAGCCCTCCCATGATTCCCAGGGTCCTCATCTGCTGGGGGCTCAGGCCGCCCGGATCGTTGTTGTTCATCTCGTCGCCTCCTCCGTCACGCGGTGTTTAGTCGACCCACATGTCGACGATGATCCAGCGGTGCTCGTAGACCTCCGGCGTCATCTCGAAGTCGTTGTCGACGTGACGGAGAATTCTATCAGTGGTGTTCCGCGACGAGGAGTCACGAACGACGCGCGCGTCGGCGATGCGCACAGGGCAGGCGCGGCGTGCTCACACGTCCGTAGGGGTCGCGCCCGTCCACTCGTACCAGCCCTGATGCTGGACGATCCACGCCATGAGGGCGTAGCCGGCCTGGCCTGGCAGGGTTTGCCCGTCCGCGCCGCGCGCCATGGAGGCCGCCATGTCCTCGAACCACTGGTCGTGGGCGACCAGCGGCGTGTAGCAGTCGACGAAGGGGATGCCTCGGCGCGCGCACACTTCGGAGCACGAGGAGGCCAGCGCCTTCAGGGACCCGGAGTCGACGCCGGCCAGGGGCGGGGGGCCCACCACGAAGCTGGGGATGCCCAGCGACGTGGCCCGGTCCGTGATGTTAGCGAGGTTCAGGCGCGAGCGAGCCGTCGAAATGCCCGCTGCGACGTCGCCGGGGCCCACGCCGATGACGAGGCCGTGGGGCTCCCCGTCGGCCAGGCGCGGCAGAACCTCCGCCTCCCATCGCGCGGCCATCTGCTTCGTGGTCTCCGAGGGGACGGCGAGGGTGAGGAACGTGGCGGGCAGATCGAACGTGGAGTGGGCGTTGACGCGGCCTACCCAGCCCAGGCCTCGGGGGTCGCCGACGCCGGCGACGAGCTCGTCGCCGATAAAGCAGATGCGCATGGTGTTCCTTTCCGGATGTGCCTGCGCGCGCCCGGATCGCGGGCGCGCGCAGGGAGCTCGCTAGCCTTCGAAGGCCTGCGCAATAAGAGTAGCTGCCTGCTCCTTGTGGAGCGACGCGCGTCCAGCTGCCGTCGTGGCCGACTCGGGGCGCGAGACGAGACGCACGGGGCGTCCCAGCGAGGGGAACAGGTTGAGCGCCAGGTGCGGCAAAGCGCCCTGGTTGCGCGGCTCGTCCTGCGCCCACGTCACCGACGCGTTCGGGTACTGGGCCAGGGCCTCGGCCACCTCGGCCTCGGGCAGGGGGTAGAGCTGTTCCAGGCGGATGATCGCCGTCGACGTGTCGCCTCGGCGCTCGCGCTCCTTGGCGAGGTCGTAGTACAGGCGTCCCGAGCACAAAACGACGCGCGTCACCGATGCGGGGTCGGGGATCGTCGAGTCGCCGATGACGGGCTGGAAGCCGCCGGAGGTGAACTCGTCGAGGTGTGAGGACGCCGCCGACAGGCGCAGCAGCTGCTTGGGCGTGAAGGCGATGAGCGGCTTACGCGGGCGCTTGTAGGCCTGGGTGCGCAGCAGGTGGAAGTAGTTCGCCGGCGTGGAGGGCTGAACGATCCACATGTTGTCCTGGGCGGCCAGCTGGAGGTAGCGTTCGATGCGTGCGCTCGAGTGGTCGGGTCCCTGGCCCTCGTAGCCGTGGGGCAGGAGCATGACGAGCGAGGAACGCTGGCCCCACTTCTGCTCCGCGGAGCACACGAACTCGTCGATGACGGTCTGCGCGCCGTTCGCGAAGTCGCCGAACTGGGCCTCCCAGATGGTGAGCGTCTCGGGGCTCTCCAGTGAGTAGCCGTAGTCGAAGGCCAGCACGCCGTACTCGCTGAGCGGGGAGTTCCACACGTCAAAACGAGCCTGGTTTTCCGTCAGGAAACGCAGCGGCGTGAACTCGCGCCCGTCGTCGGCGTCGTGCAGGACCGCGTGACGCTGGACGAAGGTCGCACGCGCCACGTCCTCGCCGGACAGTCGCACGCCGGTGCCCTCCATGAGGAGCGTGCCGAATGCCAGGAGCTCCGCGAAACCCCAGTCGATCGGCTTGTTGCCGAGCGCCATCTCGAGGCGACGTTCGCACAGCTGACGGAGCTTGGGGTGGGGAGCGAAGCCCTCGGGGAAGCGCGTGTGCGCGCGGCCGATGCGGCGCAGCTGCTCGGCGGGGGCAGCCGACGTCCAGCCGATCATCATGCCGATGCCGGGCATCTGGGACTCCGGCATGGTCCATTCCTCGTCGGGGGACTCGCCGGCCTCGCCGACCCCGACGGTCAAGGCCGGATCGTGCGTGCGGCTGCCCGGGTTGATCTCGGACACGGAGGACGCGCCCCCAGCGCGGGTCTCCTCGAGGATGCGCCCGAGTTCCGCCTCGTACTGGGTGATCGACTGGCGGGCCTCGTCCTCGGTGAGCTGACCGCGGCCCACCAGGCCACGGATGTACACCGCGCGGGTGGAGGGGATGCGGTCGATGAGGGAGTACATGACCGGCTGGGTCATCGACGGGTCGTCGCCCTCGTTGTGGCCGCGGCGGCGGTAGCACACCATGTCGATGATGACGTCCTTGTGGAAGGCGTTGCGGTACTCGAAGGCGAGGTGCGCGCAGCGGATGACGGCCTCGGGGTCGTCCGCGTTCACGTGCAAGATCGGGATCTGGAGGCCCTTGGCCAGGTCGGTGGCGTAGCCGGTCGAGCGCCCCTGCGTCGGGCCGGTCGTAAAACCGATCTGGTTGTTGACGATGATGTGGATCGTGCCGCCGGTCTTGTAGCCCTCCAGCTGGGAGAGGTTGAAGGTCTCCTGGACGACGCCCTGGCCGATGAAGGCCGCGTCGCCGTGGATGAGGATCGGGATGATCGGCAGGTCCGGGTCGCCGAGGGCCTCCTGCTTGGCGCGCACGATGCCCTCCAGGACGCCGTCGGCGGCCTCCAGGTGCGAGGGGTTGGCACCCATGTAGACCTTCGTGGCCAGCCCGTCGTCCAGGGAGTACACGCCCCACGTTCCCAGGTGGTACTTGACGTCGCCGGACCCCTGGACGGAGTTAGGCATGTAGTTGCCCTCGAACTCGTCGAAGATCTGCGCATACGACTTGCCGGCGATGTTGGCCAGCACGTTGAGGCGGCCGCGGTGGGCCATGCCGATGGCGACCTCGTGGATGCCGCTGCGCGCCGAGTCGGCGAGGATGTGGTCGAGCAGCGGGATCAGGGACTCGCCGCCCTCGAGGGAGAAGCGCTTTTGACCCATGAACTTCGTTTGGAGGAACTCCTCGAAGGCCTCCGCGCGGATGAGGGTGCCCAGGATGTGGCGCTGGGCGTCGGGGGAGAGGGCCTCGTAGGGGCGTTCGATGCGGCGCTGGACCCAGGCGCGCTGTTCGGGGTCCTGGATGTGCATGTATTCGATGCCGACGGTGCGCGTGTACGTGTCGTGCAGCTGCGTGAGGATGTCGCGCAGCAGCATCTGGTCCGAGCCACCGAATCCGCCGGTGGGGAAGGGACGGTCCAGGTCCCACACGCTCAGGCCGTAGGAGGCGATGTCCAGGTCGGGGTGGCGGCGCACGCGGTAGGCCAGCGGGTCCGTGTCGGCCGCCAGGTGTCCGCGCGAGCGGTAGGCGTGGATGAGTTCCGCGATGCGCGCGGGCTTGCCTTTTTCACGGTTCGGGTCGTACTCGTAGTCGGCCTCCCACGAGTAGGGGCGCGCGGGCACGTGCAGGGACGTGAAGACGCGCTCGTAGAAGCCGTCGCGGCCCGACAGCTTCGCGTCGACCAGGCCCAGGAGGCGGCCCGACGCCGCTCCTTGGATGATGCGGTGGTCGTAGGTGGAGGAGAAGTACATCGTCTTGCCGATGCCGAGGGATGCCAGCCGCTTGGGGGAGACGCCGCGGAATTCGGCCGGGTAGTCGGTGGCGCCCACGCCGACGATGAGGCCCTGACCGACCATGAGGCGCGGCACGGAGGTGGTGGTGCCCAGCGTTCCCGGGTTCGTCAGGGTGACAGAGGCGCCCTGGAAGTCCGCGGTCGTCAGCGTTGCGTTGCGGGCGCGCGCAACCAGGTCCTGGTAAGCGTCGACGAACTCGGAGAAGGTCAGGGTGTCGGCGTCGTGGATGACGGGGACCTTGAGGGAGTGATTGCCCTGCGCGTCGGCCACGTCGATCGCCAGGCCGAAGCCGATGTGCGCGAGCTGTTCGACGGCGGGCTTGCCGTCCTCGAGGGTGTAGCGCACGTTGAGGTCGGGCATCTCGCACAGCGCCTCCACCAGCGCGTAGCCGATGAGGTGGGTGAAGGAGACCTTGCCGCCGACGGTGCGCGCCAGGTGGGCGTTGATGAGGGCCCGGTTTTCGATGAGGAGCTTGGCGGGGATCTGGCGCTGGGAGGTGGCCGTGGGGATGGACAGCGAGGCCTCCATGTGCTTGGCGGTCGCGCGGGCGGCGGACTTCAAGACGCGGAGCTCGTCCTGGGTGGGGGCTCTGTGTGAGCGGGTGAAGGCGGCTCGTCCGTGCTGCTGGCGCGTGTAGGGGCTGGTGGCCTCGGCGAGCGCGGCGGGCGGGGCGGGGGGCAGGTCGGAGCGCGTGACGGAGACGACGTGTGTGGCCTCCTCCGGGGCGGGCTGAGCGTCCTCCTCGATGTCGAGGGTCGGCGGCGTGACCGATGCGGGGATCGCGTGATCGGCGGGGGCCGAGGCCTCGGCGTGCTCGATGGACCCGGCCGGCTCGGGCGTCGCGGGAGCGCCCTCGGGGATGTGGGGACGCTTGGCGCGCAGCTGCGGGGGAGCGGACTCGGTGGAGAAATAGGCGCGCCAGGAGGGATCCAGGAGCTGGGGATCACGGTCGTAGAGGTCTCGCATCTTCGCGATGTACCACTGCGGATCGGGCTGGGAAGCGGTGGGAGTGGGCACGTATTCCTCCGTAAGTGTCGCGCCGCGCGCATGGGCCAATTCCCGCGCGGCCATACCGTAGCGATTCTACCGCCGCGTGATTGTCTTCACGAAACCTGGTACAACTTTGGCGTGTTATTCAAGGGCCTTTGGTCCGTCATAGGGAGAGTGTTGGCACTGCTGCCCCTCTGTGGGGACGCGCACGCGAGGAGTTCGGCCCAGGAACGCTAGACTGGAGACACCATGGACTGCGACACTGTCGGCTCTCCCGCCGCTCTCTCCCACCCCCTGCCCGCGCGCGTGCGCCTGGCCTGCCCCGGCCTCGTCGAGGGGGCCACGCGATGACGACCGCGCTCATGCTCCTGCTTGGCGTCGTCCTCACCGCCGGCACCTTCGTCTTCGTCTCCGCCGAGTTCTCGCTGGTCGCGGTCGACCAGGCCGTCCTCGACAAGAAAGCCGAGGAGGGGGACCGCGGCGCCGCCTCCGTCCTGCGCGCCACCCGCACCCTGTCCACCCAGCTGTCGGGCGCCCAGGTCGGCATCACCCTGACCACCATCCTGCTGGGCTACACGACGCAGAGCGCGCTCGCGCAGCTGCTGGAGGACCTGTTGGGGTGGGCGGGGCTCGCGTGGGGCTTGGCCACGGCCATCGCGGCCTTCGTCGCAGCCGTGTTCATCAACGTCTTCTCGATGCTCTTTGGCGAGCTCGTGCCCAAGAACCTCGCCCTGGCCCACCCGATGTCCACGGCCAAGCGCGTCGTTCCCTTCCAGATGGTGTTCACCGCCATCGCCCGCCCCATCATCTGGGTGCTCGGCGGAACCGCGAACTGGGTGCTCGCCCGCATGGGGATCGAGCCGCAGGAGGAGATTTCGTCGGCGCGTTCCGCCTCCGAGCTGGCCGCCCTCGTGGAGCATTCCGTCGAGGAGGGCACCTTCGACATGTCCACGGCGGACCTCTTCGTCAACACGATCCGCATGAGCACGCTCAGCGCCGCCGACGTCATGACCGACCGCGGCCGCCTGCACACCCTGAGCGAGGGCGACAGCGCCCAGGACGTCCTCGACCTGGCCCGCGAAACCGGTCACTCCCGATTCCCGGTGATCGGCGACGACTCCGACGACATTCTCGGCCTCGTGTCCCTGCGCCGCGCGGTCGCCGTGCCCGCCGAGCGCCGCGCCGACGTGCCCGTCGTCTCCTCCTCGCTCATGACCGACGCGCCCTCGGTCCCCGAGACCGTGCCGATCGGTCCCCTCATGGTCCAGCTGCGTGACGAGGGCCTGCAGATGGCCGTCGTCGTCGACGAGTACGGCGGCGTGTCCGGGATCGTCACCCTCGAGGACGTCGTCGAGGAGATCGTCGGCGAGGTCTCCGACGAGCACGACCAGCGTCGCCTTGGCATCCGCCCGCGCCCCGACGGTACGTTCCTCGTGCCCGGAACGCTGCGCCCCGACGAGCTCGCGCGCCGCACCGACATCCACCTGCCCGAGGACGGCCCCTACGACACGATCGGCGGCCTCATCATGAACGAGCTGGGCGAGATTCCGGTCGTTGGATCGCGCGTGAGCGTGGACGGCATCGGCATCGAGGTCACCCAGATGCAGGGACGTCGGGTCGCTCAGGTGGCGATCACGCCCGCCCCCGAGGCCGAGGACGAGGAGGTGTCGCTGTGAGCGTCGGAGTCGGTCTCGCCATCACCGTGGCCCTGCTGGCCGTCAATGCGTTCTTCGTGGCCGGCGAGTTCGCCGTCACCTCGACGCGCCGCTCGCAGGTCGAGCCTCTCGCGGACGAGGGGGCGCGCGGAGCCAGCGCCGCTCTCTTCGCCCTGCGGCACGTCTCGCTCATGCTGGCGATCTGCCAGCTGGGCGTGACGGTCGCATCCACGACCCTGGGCGTCGTCGCAGAGCCCGCGATCGCCCACCTCGTCGAGTCTCCTCTGGAGCGCCTGGGTGCTCCCGAGGCGACCAGCCACGTCGTCGGTTTCGTCGCCGCCCTCGTCATCGTCCTCTTCTGCCACGTCGTCTTCGGCGAGATGGTCCCGAAAAATATCTCGATCGCCGCCCCCGTGCGCATGATCCTCATCCTGGCCCCCGTCCTCGTGCGCCTGGGCCACGTCCTGCGCCCCATCATCGAGGCCATGGACCACTTCGCGAACTGGTTCGTGCGCCGGACCGGCTACGAGCCGCGCTCGGAAATCTCCGCCACCTACACGGTCGAGGAAGTGGCCTCCATCGTCGTGGCCTCCCAAGCCGAGGGCGTGCTGACCGACGAACTCGGGCTGCTCAGCGGCACCCTCGAGTTCTCCGAGGAGACCGCGGGATCGGCGATGGTGCCCCTCGACGACCTCGTCGTCCTGCCCGCGGGCGCAACCCCCGCCGACGTCGAAGATCGCGTCGCTCACACCGGATACTCGCGCTTCCCGATCGCCGGAGAGGACGGCGTCATCGTCGGCTACGTCCACCTCAAGGACGTCCTGTACGCCTCCGGCGAGGAACGCGACCAGCCGATCACGCCGTGGCGCATTCGCCGCCTCGAGTCCGTTTCCTCCTCCGACCAGGTCGAGGACGCTCTGCGCCACATGCAGCGCACCGGCGTCCACTGCGCTCTCGTGCGCGACGAGGGCGACCTGGTCGGTATCCTCTTCCTGGAGGACATCCTCGAGCTGCTCGTCGGCGAAGTGCGTGACGTCCTTCAACGGCCCTGACGAGGCAGCGGTTGGCACAGCCCACGGCGGCGTTGCTAGAGTGGAACGATCAGACAGCGAGAGGGGAGAGAGCGTGAGCGAGAACGAGTGCCCGCTGCCTAAGCGGTCGCAGCTGCGCGCCGCGCGCTCCCAGGGCGGCGAGGACTACCCG
>NZ_ALIY01000109.1:0-15743 GCF_000283035.1 Actinomyces sp. ICM58 | reverse complement strand
GGGGCCCTCGCCGAACAGCTGCGCGACGCCGCGCAGCGTGAGGCGGACCTGGCCCGCACGACCGCCTCACTGGAGGGCGCCCTGCGCTCGCGCAGCGCGCGCGGCACGTGGGGCGAGGTCGAGCTCGCCCGCATCCTGGAGGCCTCGGGCATGATGGCGCACGTCGACTTCGCGGAGCAGCGTTCGATCGCTTCTCTCACTCAGGGACGAGGCCTGGGCGCGGGCGGCGCATCGACTGACCGCGGGCGCCCCGACGTGACGATTCACCTGCCGGGCCAGGGGTTCCTCGCCCTCGACGCGAAGGCCCCGATGGACGCGTACCTGCGGGCCTGCAGCATTGAGGACAGCGGGGAGGATGCGGAGGCTCGGCGCCGCGCTGAGCTCGCAGCACACGCGAAGGCCTTGCGTTCCCACGTGGAGGTGCTCGCGTCGCGCGACTACGCGCGCGCTCTCGGTTCCTCGCCCGAGCTGGTGATCCTCTTCGTCCCGTCGGAGGCTGCGCTGAGCGCCGCGCTGCGCTCGGACGGCGCACTCCTGGACGATGCGATGGCGCGCGGCGTGGCCCTGTGTTCCCCCGTCACCCTGCTGGCGGTGGCTCGCACATGCGCCACGGCGTGGGCGCGCACGACGATTAACGAGCAGGCTGACCAGGTCATCGCCTTGGGCCGCGACCTGTACGAGCGGCTCGGCGTCGTCGCCGGCCACATGGACAACCTGGGCAAGAACCTGGCGAAGAGCGTCGACTTCTACAACAAGGCCGTGTCCTCGATGGAGACCCGCCTCCTGTCCCGCGCGCGTTCCGTCACCGCCCTCGAGTCCGCCTCGAAGAAACCCATGACGGCCACCGACATCGACCCGGACGCCGCCCAGGTCCGCGCCTTCACGAAGCCGGAGCTTGCGGGAAGGTGAGACGGCGGCACCGGCCCCGCGGCGCTTCAAGACCCGCGGAGCGAGGGGACACCGGGCATCCGGCTAGGCCTCGGCGCTCTCGCCACTGCGGCTGTAGTGAGCCTGTAGTGCATCTGCCGTGATTTCGACGATGTTTTGCAGGAAGGACTGATCCGTCATGTACGACTGAATCTCCTGGTTTTCCTGGCAGGTGCGAACCATGGCGACGCCGACGGCGTTCTTGAAGTCAGCGGATGCTTTGAGCTGGCTCGGGCTGTTCTTCTTCGCCATGGCCTGCGCGGCCTCGTTCTCATCCAGGAAACCCCAGAAAGTGGTGATGAATCCGGCGACGCTGCCCTCGGTCACGTCGACGTTCCTGGCCCGGAACATGTCGTTGACGCGGTCGATGACCTCCGCGAGGGGCCCCTTCGTCGGAGTCTGCCCGCCGCGGAACTCGCCATCGAAGCCGGGAAGCACCATCGGCTCGACGCTGCCCTCGCTCAGGGAGTGGTCCTCGTTGATGGCGGAGGGCACGAGCTGCACGCCGGAGAGCTGCACGCCCTCGAGGTAGGAGTCGTCGTACTGGTTGCCGTCCATGTGCAGGTTGCGCGACAGGAGGGTGGCCACGATGGCGCGCTTGTGCAGGTCCGGGTCCTGGTAGTCGACGATTTGGCTGAGGAACTGCCAGGCGTTGCGGTAGCTGATCGTGTCCGCGCGGAAGCTACGCAGGGAATCCTTGAGTTCGCTGTCCTTGCTCAGGCGCGCGCGCTTCCACGCGGCCTGCCACCGCTCCTTGATGGGCCCCAGGGCCCGCGCGATGGCTTCGCCGCCGGCATCGCTCAGGTACGCGTCGGCGACCGCTTCCATCTCCACCATCGTGTAGATGCCGGCAGTGTCCAGGCGTTCGGCGATCGTGATGAGCGAGTTCGGGTCGACTTCCCCGGCCACGTGCGCGTCCGAGTAGTACATCTTGAAGTCGTCCTCGATGCTGGCCGGCGTGTTCTGGAAGTCCACGACCATGGGCGCGGTCTTACCGGGGTAGGTGCGGTTGAGGCGCGAAAGGGTCTGCACGGCGGCGATGCCGGACAGTTTCTTGTCCACGTACATGGCGACGAGGCGCGGCTCGTCGAAGCCGGTCTGGAACTTGTTGGCGACGATGAGGACCTTGTAGGCCTCCTCACGGAACGCTCGCGCCGTGTCGCCGCGCCCGTTGAGCGAGGCCTCGGTGACGGTTTCGCCGTCGTCGGATTCCAGGGATCCGGAGAAGGCGACGAGGGGACGAATGTCGGTGTAGCCCTGCGTGTCGATGTAGGAGTTCATTGCCTCGAACCAGCGGTAGGCCTCGAGGCGTGAGCTGGTGACGACCATCGCGCGGGCGTTGCCGGTGAGCAGGGGTTTGACGTTGCGTTGGAAGTGTTCGACGACGACCCGCACTTTCTGCGCGATGGCGGTGGGGTGCAGGCGGGCGAACTGCACGATCGCGGTGACGGCGTGGCCCGTGTCGACCAGGGGTTCTTCCTCGGAGTTGTCGAGCTCGTTCTTGACGCGCAGGAACATGTCGTATGTCGAGTAGTTGGTGAGCACATCGAGGATGAAGCCCTCTTCGATGGCTTGGGCCATCGTGTAGGTGTCGAAGGCCCTCCAGTTGCCATCCTCGTCCTGGGTGCCGAACAGGCGCAAGGTCTTGGCCTTGGGCGTGGCGGTGAGCGCGATGAAGGTGATGTTGCTGGAGGCGGCGATGGCCGAGTCCTTGGCGGCGAGCAGTTCGTCGGCGCTGACGTTCTCGGGGTCTTCCACATCGATGTCGGCGAGGAGGGCTTTGAGACCCCTCGCGCTGGACCCGGACTGGGAGGAGTGGGCTTCGTCGGCGACGACCGCCCAGTTGCGTCCGCGCAGTTCGGAGGTGTCTTCGATGAGCTTCATGACCTCGGGGAAGGTCTGGAGCGTGCAGGTGATGATGTGGTCGCCTTCGATGAGGGCTTTCTTCAGCTGCGGGGATTTCGCGCCCGATTTTTCGCCGACGGCGACGACCAGTCCGTTGGAGGAGTGGACGAGGCCCATGTCGCCTCGGATGTTTTCGTCGAGGACGGTGCGGTCGGTGACGACGATGACGGAGTCGAAGGTGGAGTTCGCCTGGGAGTCAACGTGGCGGATGAGGCGGTGGCTGAGCCAGGCGATGGTTTTGGTTTTGCCGGAGCCCGCGGAGTGCCAGACCAGGTAGCGTCCGCCGGGCCCCGTCGCTTCGATGTCGCCGATGATGCGTTCGACGGCGCGCAGCTGGTGGAAGCGCGGGAAGACCAGGCGCCCGTCGTCTTTCTTTCCGCGTCGGCCGGGCTCATAGAGCGCGTAGTCCTTGAGGACGCGCATGAAGGTGGGGCGGGCGAGGATGTCGCGCCACAGGTAGTTGGTGGCGGATCCGCTCGCCGAGGGCGGGTTGCCTTCGTGCCCATTGTTTCCCTGGTTGAAGGGCAGGAAGACGGTGTTTTCGCCGGCAAGTTTGGTGGTCATGAAGACGAGGTCGTTCGAGACGGCGAAGTGGACGAGGGCGCGCCCGGGGGCCAGGAGGGGGCGGTTTGCGCCGGGCTTGCGGTCGTCCTTGTATTGGCGGATCGCGTGGTGAACGGACTGGGTGTTGTCGGTCTTGAGTTCCATCGTGACGACGGGGATGCCGTTGGCGCACAGGACGACGTCGATGGACTCGTTGGTGGTGGCGTCGAAGCGGACTTGACGCATGACGCGCAGGCGCACGGCGTCCGAGGCTTCTGCGACTTCGATCAGCTCGGGGTTCGCGGGCGGGAATTCCATCATGGGGCCGAACTTGGCGGCGGGGCGGCCGACTTGGGCGTAGGTGAAGCCGGTGCGCAGGACGCCGAGGAGGCCTCCCACGGGTTTCCCTGCCGTGTCGATGCGGGTCGCTTTACTCAGTTCCTTGGTCAGGTGGGCGAGGAGGTCACGCTCGGCTTTGTCTCGCTGCCCGTCCGTGAGGTCCGCGGGGATCGCCTTGTCGTATTCGTCCGGGTACTGGGTGGACAGCCAGTGGAGGACGTCGCCGGGGACGAGGGCGAGGCGCAGGTCCCAGCCCGCAGCGCGGGTGTCTCCTTCGTCCTGGTAGAGCCAGCCGCGCTCGCCCAGTTCGGAGCAGATGGTGGATTCGAATTCGTATTCGAGGAGCTGATCGTGGCTCATGCGGGGACCTTCTTTCGTCCGGTGACGACGTCGGTGATGAGGGCGGCCCGGCGCTCGACGAGGAGGGCCTTGAGTTCGTCGATCGTGGCGAGCATGGCGTCGATCCGACCGGTCACCTCGTCGAGGTGGTCGGCGATGCGCTGTTGCTCCTCCAACGACATATCAGGAATAGGAAGATTCTTAGCTTTATCGGATGATAAACCCGGGATTGTGGCACCGTCTGCGAGAAGACCAATTAATCCACTGGAGTAATGTCCCTTCACGCAATAATTAAGAAATCGTCCATCGTGGTGCTGATCTGGCCTCACACGGATCACATGGTTCTGAAACCCCCAGCCAGGCATATCCTGCGCAAGATGGGCACTCCGCCCGAATCCAGCTCCACCCTCTACTACGAGGACATCACCTTTTCTGAGATCATACTTTCGTTGTTCCTCTCGGGTCATCCACATCCGCTGATCGTCAAGCTCCAAGCAGCTGGGCTGAATAGACGCGGCACGTATGTAGTTCACTGATGTTTCGTGATCACTCTTTCGCACTCCTTGGAATGTCTTTCCCAGAGAAATGTCCGCGCAGAACTTTAATCTCGTCAAGCTTCCTGACCGCGCAATAGTTTCCCGTTCAACCACGGAAGCTCTGCGCGAATTAAGCGCTTCGTTCAAGACATCGAGCTTGGCAAGCATCGCGTCGATCTCATATGTCTCATGATCAAGGTACTGCGCGATTATTCGTTGGCTTTCAAGAGGCGGCAGGGGGAGGCCCATGCGAGCAAAACGCGCATAATTAATTGTCTGACCGTCGCGAAGCTGATCCGTCAGATTATTTAACTGCTCAATAAAAATGCGCGACTTCATAAGGTAACGAAAATACCCGCTCTGAACGAGTGGGGAGGGACGAAGCACAGTGTACGCCTGACTCACTTTTCCGCGCAACGAAGATTGCTCGAGCCCACCTTGAAAGCTTCGGAGATGCGAAATGAAATCACCTTCATACACCGCTTTCATCTTGTCTGCGCCAGTAAGATTCAAGACGACGCGGCTACCGGCAATCTCCATATATTCGGTCTGAGGTAGGACCCCATACGCCTGCGAGGGCGTCAGATGTACAGCATCAGGTTCAGCTTTATCGGCGCGTTCAGAGAATAGCGACCACGCTGGCACACACGCCCAATCATCGGGTATCTCATCAAGCCATTCTGTCAGGATCATCCCCTGCTAACCTCCTGGAAGATCTGCGCCAGCTCGCCCATGATTCGCTGCACGTCCGCGTCGATGTCGGCCAGCGGGCGCGGCTCCTCGGGCACGTAGAAGATACGCGTGAAGGGGATCTCGTTGCCGTCCTTCGCTTTGGACTCGTCCCACGTGGCGCCGGGAGCGAAGGGGAGAACCTCGGCGGCCATGTGTTCGTCCAAGTCCTGGCTCGCCGGCACGCGCTCCACGATCTTCCACCCGTCCGCCAGGACGGGAGCCCCCTTGCGGTCCACCGCCAGGGGCGCGTTCTCGTCCGGGACGGCCATCGCCTTCATGACGGCGTCGATGAGCCCCACCGGCGCCTTGATGCCCTCGGCCTTCGCGCCAGCCCGTATCAGTTCCGGCAGCTCGTTCCACTCGGCGCCATCCAGGCCTCGCAGAACGCGAACCAAGGCCTCGCTGAAGTCGCGGCGAGAGCGCAACGCGTCCACGGCCTCGTCCGAAAAGCGCGCCGCCAACCGCGCCTGCTTGAACACGGGCACGTCCCGGAACATGAAATCCTGCGGCGTCAGGATCCGCGAAATCTCCGAATCCTCGAAACGCTGGTAGGCGTGGACCACGGCCTCGCGGTTCGCCTCGCTCATCTCGCGCCGCTTATCGCCCATCCCCTTGCGCATCGGCTCCCACAAGCCCGACGCATCGAGCAGCTGAATCTTTCCGCGACGCTTCAGCGGCTTATCGTTATCCAGGATCCACACGTATGTCGCGATACCCGTGCCATAGAACATTTGCGTCGGCAGCGCAATAATCGCGTCGATCAAATCCTCATCGAAGAGCCACTGGCGGATCGAATTCGGACCCGTATCCGAGTTAAACAGCGGCGACGCGTTCGACACCACGGCCGCGCGCCCACCCGACGGGCTCAACTTCGACGCGCAATGGCACAGGAACAGCATCTGCCCGTCCGACTTGCTCGGCAGCCCGTGACTGAAACGGGACCCCGGCACCTGCGCCTGCTCCTTCACCGACGCCTGCTCCACCTCCCAGTCCCCGCCAAACGGCGGATTAGACAGGACGTAGTCGAAGGTCTTATCCGCGTGCAGGTCCTCCAGGAGCGTATCCCCCTTCAGGATCGCATCCGGGCGCCCACCCTGAATGAGCAGGTCGGCCTTACCCAGCGCGTAGGCGGAATCCATCATCTCCTGGCCGTAGACCGTGACCTTGACGCCCGGGTTCAGTTCCCGCAGCGCCTCCTGGGCGACCAGCAGCATGCCGCCCGAACCCGCCGTCGGATCGTAAATCGAGCGCAGCACGTCCTCCCCCGCTAGCGACTCGGCGTCCGCGGCGAAAAGCACGTCGACCATCAGCTTGATCGCGTCACGCGGCGTGTAGAACGCGCCCGCGGCCTTCCCCTTCTTGTCGAAGGCCCGGTACATAACGTCCTCGAAAATGTCGCCCATCGTCGAATCCTCAACGCTCGTGGACCCCAGCGACAGCGTCGAAAAGTGCTTAACCACCTCCAGCAGGCGATTCGCCGCGCTGAGCTTGGCGACCAGCTTGGGGAACTCGAACGCGGTCCAGATGTCCGCGATGTTGTGCGAGAAACCGTTGACGTAGCTGAGCAGCGCCCTATCCACGTTGTCATCCACCGACGCGATACGCGCCAGGTTGAACGGGGAGGTGTTGAAGAAGCTCAAGCCGAAACGATTGCTGACGGCAATATCGATCAGGTACGAGGGCATGTCGCCCTGCGCCTTGACGAACTCGATGACATCGTCCTTCGTGTCCTCCAACAGGCATTCAAGGCGGCGCAGGACCGTGAACGGCAGGATGTAGTCGCCGTACTCCTGGGGTTCGACGACGTTACGCAGGTACTTGTCAGCCGTGTCCCACACGATCCGGGCGGTGGTGGATGCCGCCGCGCGCGATGCCTCGTTTGCCATGACCGTCTTACTCCCCTGCGCCTGCGACTACTGCTATTACAACGAAAAATGAGGACGTCCCGCCCGCTGGCATGCCAGCAAGAGAGCATCCATTGAAGTCTACCTCACGACGCCAAAGCTGACGGGGACGTGAGCATGTCAGCGATGCCGTCCAACTGTGCGCGGATCTCCTCAAAAGGCCGGTCCAGGTCGAGCGTCCTCACGCCGATCTGGTTGCCGCTCATGCGATACGTGACGTCGGGCTGCACCTCCTCGTCGGTCGCGGCGTACAGGAGCATGCCCGACACCTCGACGCTTTCCCCCGCGCGCTCCAGCACCGCCTGCTTGTTCTTCACGTACGCGAAGATCTGATAGAGGTTTCCCGAGTGCACGGTCTTCTTGTCGAAGTTGCTCTGCATCGTGGACTTGTAGTACTTCGCGTCGATGATGAGCACGCGGCCGCGAGCGCTCAGCGTAATGTCACTGCGCATGGCGGGCAGGCCATCCGACATGCCATCGTCGAGCGCCCACTCGACGAACGAGGCACTGGCACGCAGCCGTGGGTGTTCCCTGCGGTAGTACTCGAGGATGAATTTCTCATACAGGCGGCTCATGCGCTGCTCGTCGAAGAAATCCATCATGCGCACGCTGCCGTCGCTCTGGGTTTGAAGCAGTCCTTTGACGACGAGCCAGCACACCGCCATCAGCATGCGGTAGGTGCGGTTGTTGCGGTCGTAGCGCATGTTCCAGTTGACCGTGTGCAGGTCGATCTCGCGCACGTTCGCGAAGTACACCATGAGCTTCTTCAGGCTCTTCTTGCGTGCCCGTGAGATGTCCGAGCGCACGAGCAGCGCGACCGTCGCCCTAATGACGCGGTTCATCGTCGTGTCAACGCTGAACTCGTCGTAGGAGCACACCAGCTGGCGGCGCCAAATCGCCTGCGATTTCACGGATTCGGTGACCTTGATTGTGCCGCGCAGGGAGGAGCGCGCCTCGGTTCGGCTGACGTATTCCTGCCCGAGGCCTCGTTTGAGTTGCAGGGACACGCCCCGTTCGAGGATCGCGGCGCACAGCTCGGCCGCGTTATCGAAGTCTTCCGTGGCCACGGAACGGTAGCCCTGCTCGGTGAGCGCCGAGAAGGCGTAGGCGAGCATGTGGAAGAGGTTGCGGACGCGGATCACCGCAGCGGCCTACGCAGCCTGTCGGCCCACTCGCAGACCTTGCCGGGTTCGTCGAACCAGTACTCCTTGAGCATCGGGATGAGCTCGTACTCCACGATCGAGGCCAGGGTCGCGTCGGTGCAGTTCTCAGGTTTCATGTTGCAGAAGTAGCTGTGCCCGATGCAGAAGCCATCACCGAGGGACTCGTCCTCGGCGATCACCTTGTTCAGCGACACCACCTCGCTCACCAGGGCCTCGAACCTCGAATTGTCGAGGCCGGAGCAGTACTCACGGAAGCCGTCGGAGTCGAAGGCGGGGCGCAGTTCCACGAAGGCAAAGCGGCGGCGCAGCGCGTAGTCGAGCATCGCGAGGCTACGGTCCGCCGTGTTCATCATGCCGATAATGTGGACGTTTGCCGGCACGCAGAACAGTTCGTGGGAGTAGAGGAGTTGGAGCTTGTACTCCGGCCCACGTTTATCGCTCTCGATGAGCATGAACAGCTCGCCGAAGATCGTGGAGAGGTTGCCGCGGTTGATCTCGTCGATGATGAAGAAGTAGTCATTATCCTGATCGTCGGCGGCCTTCCTACAGAAGGAGTAGAACACTCCCTTAACCAGCTCAAACCCCGCACCGGAGGGGCGGTACCCTTCGATGAAGTCCTCGTAGGAGTAGCTCTGGTGAAACTGGACCAGCTTGACGCGCGAGGTGTCCTTGACACCCATCATCGAGTAGGCCAGGCGCTTGGCGGCAAAGGTCTTACCCACTCCGGGCGCGCCCTGCATGATGATGTTTTTCTTTGTTCTCAACAGGCCAACGATCGCGTCGTATTGCTCGCGGTCCATGTAGACCTCTTCGAGAAACTTCTCGACGGAATACTCGGTCAAGGGCACCGGCATTTCCTCACCGTCGAGCGCGCCGTCCTCTTCCTCGAAAAAAGCCTTCAATTGAGCCAGTCGGTCGGTGTAGTCGGTGATCTCAGTGAGGGTCTTCCTCACCGACCACGGCTTGTCGAGGCTCCAGTTTCCCTTGTGGGTCCAGCGGACCCCGCGGACGTTCCGGTAGTGCTCGGCGTCCGCATCGTAGACGTAGTCGCCTGTGACAACGCCTCGCCCGATGATCTCTTTGATGCCTCGTTTCGCAACGATGACGTCGCCCGGCTTCATCTCGTTCGCGAACTGCCACAGGGCAAGAACGTCGTTCGTTGGCCTGCCCGGGCCAGGGGATGTCTGAAGCAGCTGGCGTTCCAGGTCCGACCTGCTGGCGTACGCCCTCAGGTCGCCTAGCTCCCCCCAGGCGAGGCCCATGATGCCGCGCGCGTAAAAGTCGTCCCACTCGGATGCGCGGTGTCCCGGCGCGAAGAGCCAATAGCGCACGGTCTGCACGCCGTCATCCCCGAGAGCAGATGCCTGCATTGTCGCCTCCTTGCCAAGCGCGGCCATAAGTACCGGCTATCCGTCGTCACGGTGACACACTATCATTGAGTGATAAGCGACACGCTTCACGCTCGCACTCGCTCAACGCCAAAGCCGGGCCACGCTCGCGCGACCCGGCCACGGCCTCGTCAGTGCGCACTCCTCAGTCAAGGTTCGCCAACACGCCCACGTCACGTGCGGCCTGACGTAGGCGCTTATCGCGCGTCCACAGCGAGACACCAGGGGTTACGACAGCACTTGCCAGGAGTGCCACGTCGACCGCACTGAGTCCTCTACCCCACAGCCGCCGCTCCTCGACGAGGTGCCGGACCCCCTGATCGCCGACGTTGCGCACGATCATCAAGCGCTCAAGCATTTTCAGAAAGAACGACCGATTCTTGAGGTTCCCCAACGCGAGCTCAGTGATGACACTCTGGTGTACGCACACCTGGTCGCGCTCAAGCAGATCGACCAGAACCGGCTCAGTTTTCCGCAGGTGATCGATCCAGATGTTCGTGTCAACGAGGACTCTCATGCGCGCTGCCGACTCCGAGGCGCAGCCTCCGCCGCCGAATCGCTGCCGCCGAGCGCGGCGAGCTGCCGACCGCTCTCAATGCGAACGAGAAGCTCAACCGCATTCCTGATTAGAGCGGATCGTTCTCTAATCCCGGTCAGTTCCTCGGCGCGCGCAAGCAGGTCATCATCGAGTGTCACAGTGGTTCTCAAGGCTACCTCCACATTCAGAATAGCATCACGAGCGTCATCATTTGATTCAACTAATGATGCACTCCTCTACTCGAGCACCGACCACAGCGAAGCCGGGCCACGCCCTCGCGCGACCCGGCCACGGCCTCGTCGCCACGGACACTCCCGTCACCTCGTATCACCATGTATCAAACCTTAGTGACGTATCCCATTAATAGAGATCTCAGCGCTTTTTCAACCGACTGTACCCATCACCTTGCGCAAGAATGGTCTCGGGGAGCAATACAGGGCGACGGGCAGGGCACACCTGTCGCAGTGTCTGTGACGATACTTCACTAATCCGTTGCTTAGCCGCGCCTTACTACACGGCCCCCACCTTCGATTCAATGAAAGAGGCTCACATGAGCGACAACAACGAGAACGTTGACCAGGACAAGACCCCCGAGGGTCCCCTCCAGACCGACCACGGCACGACCACCATCGAGGAAAACGTCGTCGCTAAGATCGCCGGCATGGCCGCCCGCCAGGTGCCCGGCGTGTACGGCATGGGCAACGCCGTGCGCCGCGCCTTCAGCGCCGTAACTGACCGCATCACCACCACCCAGACCAACGTCACCGGCGGCATCACCGTACACAAGGGCGAAACCCAGACCGCCATTGATGTCACTGTCGTCGTCGAGTACGGCTACTCCATCATCAACGTCTGCAACGACATTCGCAGCAACATCATCGACCAGATCGAAGGAACCACCGGCCTGGAGGTCGTCGAGGTCAACATCGACGTCACCGACGTCCACCTGCCCGAGGAGGAAACAAACACCTCCGACTCAACCGATCTGAAGTAGTCGACCTCGACGCCTGGATCTGAGGAATTCTCATGAAGACAACGCACCTGGCTCTCCTGGTGGGCCTGTTCATGGGAGCCGTTCTCGCGTTCGGTTCCTTCGCCAGCTTCGTCCTCGTTGCCCTGTGCGGCGTCGTCGGATGGGTAGTGGGCCTCTATCTGGAGGGCCGGGTCGATGTCCAACGTATCCTCGATTGGCGAAAGAGGTGACGAGCGTGGCCGCGCCTGACTCCGCAGTCACGCAGTCGAAGCCGTCGCGCGAGAAGGAATCCTCCTTGACGCAGCGCGGCACCACGACTATTCCGGCCAATGTCGTCGCCCGAATCGCCGCTCAAGCCGCGTTTGAATTTGCCGCTGTCGGCTCGAACGCAGGTGGAGTCCTCGGGATTGGCTCCCGCCGAAACTTCGGGTCTCGTCCCGAGGCTACGTGCCAACTCTATGGGCAGCGCGCGATCCTCCATCTGGACCTCGGCCTCGTCTTCCCCACCCCCTTGTCCTCCACTCTCGAGGACCTGCGTGCGCACGTGAGCGGTCGCGTTGAGAAGCTGTGCGGGATGAACGTTGGCAAGATAACCATCGACATATCCTGGCTCAACCCGAGCAATCGCGTCAGGAAGCCCCTGAGATGAGAACACCCGTACCGGCAATCGTTTATCGCCCGACCCGGAGCGCACCTGCCACCCTGTTGGCGTTGCTGCTCCTCATTGTGGGAGGCCTCGGCACATGGCTGACGGCGTACCGCTTCCTCAAGGGGGTCTGGCCACAGCGCGCCGTAACCACGCTTGACGCGGTTGGCGCGGCATCCCTCGGTTCCATCGCTGTGCTTGTCGCAGCCGGAGTCGCCGCCGCCTTTGGTCTCTTCCTCCTGATCGCAGCACTGTGGCCTGGCCGTCCCAAGCACCTCGCTTTTCTGCCCGACGTTATCCCCGGGCAGACGGCGCTTAGTCGCTCCGACCTGGCAACCCTCGTGAAGAGGCACGTCGAACAGATCGCCGCAATTCGATCCGCTTCCGCCACCGTGCGCAGGTCGCGAGTCGACGTGGTCGTCTTCAGCGACGCGGATGATTTAGACGCAGTGCGCGAAGCAGCGTCCAAGAAGACCACCGTGGCGCTGGAGATTTTCCGGCCCGTGGGTATCACTCACGGTCGCGTCCGCGTCAAGCGCGTGAGCTGAAAGAGAGCCACTTATGCGTTCAGTTTCTGCCGCTCTTAACAGAGTTTTCCTGGCCTTCTTCGGCTTGTTGATCGTCTGCGCAGCCGCCTGGTTCCTTGCCTCCGGCCTTGACGCCGGCCACTCGGTACCCAGCATCGCTGCTTACCTTGCAGCGGCGCAGGACGAGATCGGAGCATTACTCTCACCCCGGGCCCACTGGCTTCTACCGCTCGGCGTTCTGATGTCTGTCATCACCTTCATGGTCGGCTTGTTCCTGCTTCTCATGCAGGTGCCGCGCAGGCCTGCGAATTCTCCGCTCAGGCTCAGCGGCTCCGATGGCGATCTGGCGGCTACTCTCTCCCCCGATGTCCTGTCGCAAGCCCTCTCCGAGCGCGTTCAGGACCTTCCCGGTGTCGAGCGCTGTACCGTCTTCGTTACCGGTTCTCCGAGCAAGCTCTGGGTTCAGGCGGACACGAGCGTCGCACCAGACTGCGAGGTCGAGTGGATCGTGACCGAGCTCCGGAAGCTATTGAACGAGGACGTGGCTACGTCTCTGGGAACGCCTCCCAAGCAGCTCGACGTTCTCGTCCGCCTGGCGCGCTCGGTGAGTTCGACGTCAGTATCGAAGGCCGTCACAGGCCAGCCGTCGCCGGCAATCACAGGAACGGGAACAGGCGCATGAGGCGTGGGGCAGGGCGAATGAGACCCTGCCCCACGTTTATGTGCACCATGCGACCATATTCACGAGGCCGGGGCTGAGTTCAACCTGAACGCTAACGCCCCGAAAGCTCCCAACAGCAAAGCCGGGCCACGCCCTCGCGCGACCCGGCCACTGCCTCGTAGAAGAAAACTCAGACGTTGAAGCGGAACTCCACGGAGTGTCGTCGATAAATAACTATTCGATGCGCAAAGTACAACGAAATACCGCTAGAAACAGACAACATATGGGGGTGCACAGAAACACATATAGGTTCTGCGGAAAACCTATAGGGTGCGTCGCTAAAAACCGCTGTGCGCGAAAAACATAAAGGGTTTACGGACCCGGTCCCAGACCCCTCAATACTCTGAGCCGGAAGAATGGAAAGTGGAAGGTTGATGTATCCCCACTATTTATTTTTTCCGTTTTTCGGAGTACATCGGGAGCTACAACTGCGGACCAGCTCTGTGTGAACTAGATGAGAAGGCGCAGCAGCGAATCATCGACGCTGGACAGTTGGTGCTGCGGGCACGCGAGCGGCACCCCCAGCGGTCACTCGCGGAGCACTACAACCCGTTATCGATGGACCCAATTCTGCTCAAGGCTCACAACAACTTGGACCTGGAAGTCGATAAGGCTTTCGATGTGGCACGCAAACTCACCAACGAGCGCCAGCGCCAGGAGCTACTGTTCGCCAGCTACGGGGAGTTGGCGAGGGGCTATGTCTCCTCGCTTTCATCAAAATCGAAACCACCAGCAGGGTCGTTCCCCGTGCGGGTGATTTTGATCGGTCCCGCTGCTGGGTGTAGAACCCTGTCGCTGGCAACGCCGGGAACTATGACTGTGCCCGACGAGAACACGTCACTGCCATAACGCGGCTCACGGTAGACGAACATGGGTCGTTCACTACTACTGGTGGATTTCGGTTTTGGTGGTGGGGGGATTACCGCCGCCGGCCTCGATTTTTCCGTTGAGGAGGGCGTTGACTACTTCCCGATTGTGAAATGGGCCGATGGCGCGGTGAAGAGGAACCAGTCACCTGGAAGAGATCGATCCAGTCGCTGGTGTGCAATCTGGGAGGTAGGGTTGCGGGGTCGATTCCTCGCGAGCGCAACCATGATTGTGTCTCTGAACGTGATGAAAACAACCCTGCCCTTCGGAGAATTTCCCCTATCCCGCGTCCCCGGGCGGTGAAAACGGTGTGCACCATCGCCTGAAAGGCTTTGCGTTGCTCTATCGGGATCTTCGGGTCACCCACCCGGCGGATCACTAAGATCCCCCCGTCAACGTTTGGCTGTGGCCGGAAAGCAGACCTTGGTACTCGGGAACCAAGGTGAAACGTGAACCATGGGGACCACTGAGCTGTCATCATCGTGCTTGCACCTACCCCGGCCCGGCGGCGAGCGACTTCCCACTGCATGAGGAGTACAGCGGCAGTCCATGCCGGCGCATGCAACAACTTTCGAAGAATGGCAGTGGTGAGGTGAAAGGGAATGTTTCCCACAATGACGCAGGGAGTGGCGGGTAACGGGAAGTTGAGGAAATCATCATGGACCACTTCGACCGACGCCGAGGCGGTCTTTTTTGTGAGTTTGGCAGCTAGTTTTGCGTCTACCTCAACTGCCGTTATTGCCCTCCCCAAGTGGGATATCGGGTGAGTGAGGGCACCGCTTCCTGGCCCGATCTCAATGATGGGGCCGGAGGTTTGTTTTACAAGATCGACGATGGAGTTGATGATCTTGTGGTCTGTGAGAAAATTTTGGCCATGTTCGTGACGGCCGTATCCGTATGTAGACATTAGGTGTGCTCCGTGGAGTTGAAACGGAGCCGGGCATGGCAAATGGCCGCCCGGCTAAAGGACCGGAGCGGTTTCTAACCTGCGGGAGGGAGAAAACCGCCTTAGCGGCTGGTGAGCGGCCGCATGAAAACGGAACCTGAAATCAACATGGGCCTATCGTATCCAATTAATTTCGCAGGGTCCAATACGGTGAGAAAGAAGACAACCGCACCGCAACAGTGCAAGACCTCTCTGGATTGGAATTTAATTGAACATGGGTTTGGGGTACGACGCGCCCTACTCGGAGTGGCACGGACACTACGGCTGGGTCAAGTCCTGTGGAGTGGTGTAATCGTTTTGTGTCCTTCGGAGTGGGTTATGCGCTGAGTTGGAGTGGGGGTTCCTCCTGTTGGGTGGGTTGGGGTGTGAGTCGTGATTTGGTGAGGATGTCGAGGCTGAGGTAGCGTCGGCCTTCGGCCCATTCGTCGTTTTGTTCGGCTAGGACGGCTCCGACCAGGCGGATGATGGCCTGGCGGTTGGGGAAGATTCCCACGGAGTCGGTGCGTCGGCGGATTTCGCGGTTGAGGCGCTCATTGGGGTTGTTGGACCAGATCTGGGTCCATACCCCGGTGGGGAAGGACGCGAACGCGAGGACGTCTGCCCTGGCTTGATCGAGGTGATCACACACGGTGGGGAGCTTGTCGTGGACGTAGTCCAAGAGCCGGTCGTATTGAGCGTTGACCGATGCGGCGTCGGGTTGGTCGTACACCGAGTGCAGCATCGCTTTGACAGCGGGCCATAGCGTTTTT
>NZ_ALIY01000108.1:0-5173 GCF_000283035.1 Actinomyces sp. ICM58 | reverse complement strand
GCGGGTGCCGACTACCCGGGCGCCTCGACCTCCACCCCGCTCAAGGGCGTGCGCAAGGTCGTCGCCAAGCGCATGATGGAATCCCTGACCTCCACCGCGCAGCTGACCCTCAACACGACCGCGAACGCCGCGGGCATCCTCGCGCTGCGCAAGAAGGTCAAGAACGCCGACGAGTCCCTGGGTCTGAACAAGATCACGCTCAACGACCTAGTCTGCTTCGCCGTCTCGCGCACCCTGCCCAAGTACCCCGTGTTCAACGCCCACCTTCAGGACGGCGTCTTGACCGAGTTCGAGCAGGTCCACCTCGGCTTCGCGTGCGACACCCCGCGCGGCCTCCTGGTCCCCGTCATCCGCTCCGCGCAGGCCCTGGGCCTCAAGGCCTTCTCCGACGAGGCCAAGCGCCTGGCCGGCGGCGCCATCGACGGCACCATCGCCCCCGACTTCCTGAGCGGCGGCACCTTCACGGTCTCCAACATCGGCTCCTTCGGCATCGAGACCTTCACCCCCGTCATCAACCTGCCCCAGACGGCTATCCTCGGCGTCGGCGCGATCACCCCGCGCCCGACCGTGGCAGCCGACGGCACGATCGCCGTGGAGCAGCGCCTCAACCTGTCGCTGACGATCGACCACCAGGTCATCGACGGCGCGGACGGCGCCCGCTTCCTGCGCGACCTGGTCGCCGCCATCGAGAACATCGACGTGACCGTCCTGGCCTGAGGAAAGAGGAACACTCATGAGTGACACGCATTTTGACGTCATCGTCCTCGGTGCGGGCCCCGGCGGCTACCTGGCCGCTGAGCGCCTCGGACACGCGGGCAAGAAGGTCGCCCTCGTCGAGGAGCAGTACCTGGGCGGCACCTGCCTGAACGTGGGCTGCATCCCCACCAAGACCCTGCTCAACGGCGCGAAGAACTACCTGCACGCCAAGGAAGCCAGCCAGTTCGGCGTGGACGCCAGCGGCGTCGCCGTCAACTGGACGCAGATGCAGGCCTGGAAGGACCAGGTTGTCAAGGGTCTGGTCGCCGGCGTCGCAGCCACCGAGCGCAAGGCGGGCGTCACCGTCATCAACGGACGAGGCCACCTCGACGCCCCCGGTCGCGTGACCGTCGAGGGCACGACCTACACCTCGGACCACGTCATCATCGCGACGGGCTCCGTGCCGGCCATGCCCCCGCTGCCCGGCACCCAGGACAATCCGGCGCTGGTCGATTCCACGGGCATCCTGTCCCTGCCCGAGGTCCCCGCCCGCCTCGCCATCATCGGCGGCGGCGTCATCGGCGTCGAGTTCGCCTCCCTGTACTCCACCCTCGGCTCCCAGGTGACCGTCATCGAGATGGCTCCCGAAATCCTGCCGTTCATGGACGATGACCTGGCCGCCAAGGCTCGCGCCGCCATGAAGGACGTGACCTTCGAGCTGGGCTGCCGCGTCGAGTCCCTCGACGGGGGCACCGTTCATTACTCCAAGGGCGCGGAGAAGCTCAGCGTCGAGGCCGACGTGGTCCTCATGGCAGTGGGCCGCCGTCCCGCAACGGCTGGCTGGGGCGCCGAAGAGGCCGGCCTGGAGATCAACCGCGGCATCGTCGTTGACGACACGATGCGCACCAACCTTCCCAACGTGTGGGCCATCGGCGACGTCACCGGACGCTCGCTCCTGGCGCACGCCGCCTACCGCATGGCGGAGATCGCCTCGGCGAACATCCTCGACCCCACCGCCAAGAAACGCGGCGAGGTCATGCGCTGGCACACCGTCCCGTGGGCCGTCTTCTCGATCCCCGAGGCCGCCGGCGTGGGCCTGACCGAGTCCGCCGCCAAGCGCGAGGGCCGCGACGTCCTCGTCGCCAAGGTCCCCGCCCTCATGTCGGGCCGCTTCATCGCCGAGAACGGCTTCAAGGCCCCCGGCGAGGCGAAGATCCTCGTCGATCCCGCGACCCACCAGGTGCTCGGCATTCACGTCCTGGGCGCCTACGCGGCGGAAATGATCTGGGGCGCGCAGGCCGTCCTCGAGATGGAACTGACCGTCGAGGACCTGCGCCAGGTCGTCTTCCCGCACCCCACCGTGTCCGAGGTTATCCGCGAAGCCGCGTGGGCCGTCAAGCTCTAACGAACCCCCTACGTCAAGGAAGAGAAGAACAATGACTCAGTCTCTTATCATCGACCCCAACGAGGTGCGTCGCCCCGGGCACGTGAAGTTCCCCGACGTGCCCGTCAACCAGTACACCTTCGACCGTGAGACCGAACTCGCCCGCTACGGCGAAAAGGGCATGGTCCAGATGCTCCACGACATGATCGTCGTGCGCACCTTCGAGTCGATGCTCGACTCCATCAAGAAGACCGGCCAGTGGGAAGGCGTCGAGTACAACCACCGTGGCCCCGCCCACCTGGGCATCGGCCAGGAGAGCGCCTACGTCGGTCAGAGCTTTGTGCTCAAGCCCGAGGACTTCATCTTCGGCTCCCACCGCTCCCACGGCGAGATCCTCGCCAAGTGCTACTCGGCCATGCATCAGATGGACGAGGGCCAGCTCGAGGGCATCATGAAGGGCTTCCTCGGCGGCGAGACTCTCTCCTACGCTGAAAAGATCGACTACAAGGACACGAAGGATCTCACCGAGAACTTCATCCTCTTCGGCGCCCTCGCCGAGATCTTTGCCCGCAAGTCCGGCTTTAACCGCGGCCTGGGCGGCTCGATGCACACCTTCTTCCTGCCCTTTGGCTCCTACCCGAACAACGCGATTGTCGGCGGCTCCGCCCCGATCGCCAACGGCGCGGCCCTGTTCAAGCGCATCAACCGCAAGCCCGGCATCGTCATCTCCAACGTCGGTGACGCCGCCCTGGCCTGTGGCCCCGTGTGGGAGGCCATGAACTTCGCGTCCATGGACCAGTTCCGCTCGCTGTGGCGCGAGGAGGACGGCGGCAACCCGCCGATCCTGTTCAACTTCTTCAACAACTTCTACGGCATGGGCGGCCAGACCTTCGGCGAGACCATGGGATATGAGATCCTCGCCCGTGTGGGCGCGGCCCTCAACCCCGAGGCGATGCACGCCGAGCGCGTCGACGGCCTCAACCCGCTGGCCGTCGCGGATGCGACCACCCGCAAGAAGAAGATCCTCGAGGAGGGCCGCGGCCCCGTCCTCATGGACACCATCACCTACCGCTTCTCCGGGCACTCCCCGTCGGACGCTTCCTCGTACCGCACGAAGGAAGAGGTCGAGCTGTGGGAGCAGGTCGACTGCATCAAGGAATACTCGAACCTGCTGATCTCCAACGGCCTGACCACGCAGGACGAGATCGACGGCTACGCGGCCTCGCTGACCGACAAGCTGGTCAAGGTCCTCAAGCTGGCCATCGACGACGAGGCCACCCCGCGCGTCGCGGACGGCTACATCGACACCGTCATGTTCTCCAACGAGAAGGTCGAAGCCTTCGACGACGCGACCCCCGAGATCGACCTCGAGGACAACCCGCGCGTCAAGGCCCTGGCCAAGAAGGTGCGCTCCTCCGTCGATGAGAACGGCAAGCCCGTTTCCAAGATGCGCATGTACCAGTTCCGTGACGGCCTCTTCGAGGCGATGCTGCACCGCTTCAAGACCGATCCGACGATGGCCGCATGGGGCGAGGAAAACCGCGACTGGGGCGGCGCCTTCGCCGTCTACCGCGGCCTGACCGAGGCCCTGCCCTACCGTCGCCTCTTCAACTCGCCCATCGCCGAGGCCTCGATCGTGGGCGCCGGCGTCGGCTACGCGATGGCCGGTGGCCGCGCAGTCGTCGAGCTCATGTACTGTGACTTCCTGGGCCGCTCCGGTGACGAGGTCTTCAACCAGATGGCTAAGTGGCAGTCGATGAGCGCTGGCCTGCTCAAGATGCCCCTCGTCCTGCGCGTGTCGGTGGGCGCCAAGTACGGCGCGCAGCACTCCCAGGACTGGAGCGCGCTCGTCGCCCACATCCCGGGTCTCAAGGTCTACTTCCCGACGACCCCGACGGACGCCAAGGGCATGCTCAACCTCGCCCTGGCCGGAACCGACCCCGTCGTCTTCCTCGAGAGCCAGAAGCTCTACGACAAGGGCGAGGACTTCGAGCCCGGCGGCGTGCCCGAGGGCTACTACGAGACCGAAGAGGGCGAGCCGGCGATCCGCCGCGAGGGCACCGACATCACGATCGCTGCCTACGGCGCGACCGTGTACAAGGCCCTGGAAGCCGCTGACGTCCTGGCCGAGAAGTACGGCCTGAGCGCCGAGGTCATCGACCTGCGCTTCGTCGCCCCGCTGAACTACGACAAGCTCATCGCGTCCGTGAAGAAGACCGGTCGCCTCGTCCTCACCTCGGACGCGGTCGAGCGCGGATCCTTCCTCAACACGGTTGCCGCCAACGTGCAGACCCTCGCCTTCGACGCCCTTGACGCGCCGATCGCGGTCGTCGGCTCGCGCAACGGCATCACGCCCGGACCTGAGCTTGAGTCGTACTTCTTCCCGCAGGTCTCCTGGATCCTCGACTCGATCCACGAGCGCATCCTGCCGCTGCCCGGCCACGTGCCCACCACGAAGCACGCGACCGAGGCCGAGATCGCTCGCCTGAACCGCGAGGGTCTGTAAAGCGCTGGGGGCGGGCCGCTCCTCCCCCCTTTCCGGCCCGCCCCCGTCCGAGGCTCGCAATCCCTGATGCGAGCCGCGCGAGGCCGGGGCAAACCTCCTCCTCACCTGTGCCCCGGCCTCGCGCCCCCTTTCCCCGTGCCCACCCCAACGAAGAGATGGCAAAACCCATGGACATCACCAACGACCCGGCCGCCACCCCGGCCCAGCGCATCGAGGCGCTGCGCGCGCTAGCCGCCGACGAGCACTTTCCGACCTGGGTGCCCGAGTCGAACAACCACATCCACACCTGCTTCTCCTTCAGCCCCTATACGCCCACGCACGCCGCCTTGCTGGCGCGCCGGGCCGGCCTGCGAGTCGTCGGCTCGGTCGACCACGACTCCATCGGCGCCGCCGCTGAGATGAGCGAGGCGACCCGCATCCTGGGCATGGGTTCCGTTACCGGCTTCGAGATCCGCGCCCGCTTCGGCGAGGGCACGCCTCTGGCGCAGCGCAAGCTCAACAACCCCGACTCCGTGGGCGTGGCCTACATGACGGTGCAGGGCGTGCCCGCCCCGGCCCGCGAGAAGGTCGCCGAGTGGCTCGCCCCC
>NZ_ALIY01000107.1:0-1016 GCF_000283035.1 Actinomyces sp. ICM58 | reverse complement strand
TGCCGCCCGCGGGCGCGGTGCAGATCCTGCCCGGGACGACGCATCGTCGTGGGACGCCGCCCGCCGTCGTGGAGACGGACGCGCGCACGTGGCTGTCGCTGGCGTGCGGGCTTCTCACGTGGGACGAGGCCGTGGCGGGCTCGCTGGTGAGCGCCTCGGGTGAGCGCACGGACCTGGGGCCCCTCCTGCCGCTCGTGTGAGGGCAGGGGAGGGGGCCGGGGTCTCAGGCCTCCAGCTGGGGTGCGCCGAAGCGCGCGGCGAGCTTGGGAGCCAGGTACTTCTGGGAGCCCTTGTAGGCGTAGCGCTGGGCGACGGCGGCGAGGGCGGCGGAGGTGGCCGCGAAGATGACCAGCGAGGTCAGGGTGACGTCGTCGGCGTCTTCGGCGGGAACGGGGCGCTTGGTGGTGATCTTCCAGCCGGTTTCAAAGATCTTGGAGGCCAAGAAGGCTGCTCCGGCGATGACGGCGGTCGTGGCGACCTTTTCGATGATGGCGGAATCCATGGATGTCTCCTGGCGTCAGTCTGATTGTCCCCGCGCGTGCGCGCGTGCTTCCATGATGCCCCACACGGCCCTCTTGTGCGAGGCCCACGGGTCCACTGCCCTATGCTTGAGAGGTAGTGTCCCCGTCCGAAGGATTCCTCATGGCTCGCGCCCGCCTACTTTTCGCGCTCTCGGCCCTCGTGGCTGCCTCCACGACCGTCGCGGCCTGCTCGCCGTCGGTGTCGCCGAGCGCCCCGCAGGATCCTTTCGCGGCCCCGATCGTGCCCGGCCAGAGCGCGCGCGCCTCGGCGGCCTCCGGCGGGGGGCACGGAACGATTGACGCCCCAACCCCGCGCAGCGGGTCCGGCACGGTGACGGTGGCGCTCGTGGGCGGCGCCCAGTTGCCTACCGAGACGGCGCAGGAGTTCACGAAGGCCACGGGCTTCACGGTCGCCGTCGTCCCCGTCGACGGCGTGAACGCGGTGGCGAAGGCCGAGGCGGATGTCGTGCTGGGCCTGGACGGCGCGGACGCGCT